>NZ_JAAORF010000001.1:0-300000 GCF_017696275.1 Prochlorococcus marinus XMU1405
AAGAATTCCACAGTTTCCACAGTTACTACTACTACTAAAATTTTTTTATTTATTAATTTATTTATTAGAAATAAAGAATGAAATAAATGATTGAATTTAATTTACGAAAAAAGTATATTGTATTTGTAAAAAGTTCCAAGATCCAATGGAAATTATTTGTAATCAAAATGAGTTAAATAATGCTATACAACTAGTAAGTAAAGCAGTTTCTTCAAGACCGACTCATCCAATTCTTGCGAATATTCTTTTAACTGCCGATCAAGGAACAAATAAAATTAGTTTAACAGGATTTGATTTGAATTTAGGAATTCAAACTTCCTTTGATGGAACTGTGAAAAATAGTGGGGCTATTACGATACCTTCAAAACTATTATCTGAAATTGTCAATAAATTACCTAATGAAACTCCTGTTAATTTAGAGGTTGATGAAAATTCAGATAATATTTTAATAAAAAGTGATAGAGGTTCTTTTAATCTCAAAGGTTTAGCTTCTGATGATTATCCTAATTTACCTTTTGTTGAAAGTGGTGCTTCTTTAAATATTGACCCAAGTTCTTTTTTAAAAGCTTTAAAATCAACTGTTTTTGCTAGTAGTAATGATGACTCAAAGCAATTGCTAACAGGTGTCAACTTTACCTTTAAACAAAATTACTTAGAGTCTGCTTCTACAGATGGTCATAGATTGGCTGTTGCGTTAGTTGGTAACGAAGAACATATTGAAAATAAAGATAACTTAACTTCTAATGAAAGCGATTTATCAGTAACAATTCCAACGCGATCATTAAGAGAAATTGAAAAATTGGTAGCTCTTAGGAGCTCAGAAAATTCAATTAAGCTTTTTTATGATAAAGGTCAAGTAGTTTTTATTTCTTCTAATCAAATAATTACGACAAGAACTCTTGAGGGTAAATATCCTAATTATTCTCAATTAATTCCAGATAGTTTTTCTAAAATTCTTGATTTTAATACTAAAAAATTAATTGATGCATTAGAAAGAATCGCTGTTTTAGCTGATCAGCAGAGTAGTGTAGTTAAATTTAAATTAGATAATTCAGATTTGGCCTCAATAAGTGCAGATGCACAAGATATAGGAAACGCAAATGAATCAATACCTGTCTCTTATTCTGGAGAAAATTTTGATATTGCATTTAATGTGAGATATCTTTTAGAAGGTTTAAAAGTTATAACTTCTGAAAATGTACTCCTAAAGTGTAACCAAGCAACTACTCCAGCCGTTTTTGTGCCACAAGATAATCTCAATTCTTTTACTTATCTAGTCATGCCTGTTCAGGTTCGTTCTTAATTTGAAATTACCTAAAGAAATTTTATTAAGTGAATTACTGAATTATAGTGTTAAGGGTAATATGGTCCTTAATTACGGAAATGGAGAAAATGTTTGGATGCATCCTCCAGTTCATCGAATCCTAGGATGGTATTCGCGTCCCTCAAATTTCGATTTAAAAAGAAATGTCTGGCGGTTAAATCAAATAAGTCAAATAATTGATTCCGAAATTTATGTCAAAGGTGATCCAGCCATTTCTGATTTAGCAACTTTAAATAGATTCCCAACTTTAATAGATGCTAATTTGATAAATATTAATGGCTCAAAAATAGGAGTCATTGCAGATTTTTTATTTGAAATAAAAACGGGTAATATTAAATATTATTTAGTGTCTCGATCAAATCCTAATATTCCAGGTTCTAGTAGATGGAAATTAAATATTGAAAATATTACTGATCAACAACCTGGTTTAGTTTTTTGTGAGGTCAATTCTTTAGATGATTTACTTATATTAAAATCAAGTTTTAAAAATGAATTTTTGCAAAAAGGAAAAAAAATTTTTGATAGATTTGATGATATGAAAAATTTAGCCTCAAATAGATTAGAGGATTGGCTTGAAGAAGATGAAGATATTAGCCAAAACTTAGATTTTAAACAAAAAAGTTTTTATAATAATGACAGAACATCTATACCGTTTAGTGAAAAAAAAGAAGATGACCCTTGGATATAAATAATGATAAATCAAGAAAATAATGATCTATATGATCTTAATGAAGCACTACAGGTTGAAAATTTAACACTTAATGATTTCGAAGAAATTTGCAAAAGATTAAAGAGAAAACCTAATAGAACGGAATTAGGCATGTTTGGCGTTATGTGGTCAGAACATTGTTGTTATCGAAATTCAAAACCTTTACTATCTAAGTTTCCCACTAAAGGTAAAAATGTTTTAGTTGGACCCGGAGAAAATGCTGGCGTTATTGATGTTGGAAATAATCAAAAACTTGTTTTTAAAATAGAAAGTCATAATCATCCTTCTGCTATTGAACCTTTTCAAGGCGCAGCTACAGGTGTAGGAGGAATTTTAAGAGATATATTTACAATGGGTGCAAGGCCAATTGCAGTCTTGAATTCATTGAGATTTGGCAACCTTGATAAATCATCAAATGTTGATTTACTACGAGGAGTTGTATCTGGTATTTCACATTATGGAAATTGCGTGGGCGTGCCGACTGTTGGAGGTGAAATTGACTTCGATGATAGTTACTCTGGAAATCCTCTAGTGAATGTTATGGCTTTAGGACTTTTAGAAACAGAGGAAATTGTTTGTTCTGGAGCTAAAAATGTAGGATCACCAGTGTTATATGTTGGTAATACAACTGGCAGAGATGGAGTTGGTGGTGCTAGTTTTGCCAGTTCAGAATTAACTACAACTTCATTGGATGATAGACCTGCAGTTCAGGTAGGTGATCCATTTGTTGAGAAAAGTCTTATTGAAGCTTGTTTGGATGCTTTCAAGACAGGGGATGTCATTGCAGCTCAAGATATGGGTGCTGCAGGTTTAACATGTAGTAGTGCAGAAATGGCCGCAAATGGAAATTTAGGGATAGCTATTGATTTAGATTTGGTTCCTTCTAGAGAAGATGATATGTCCCCATACCAATATTTATTATCTGAATCGCAAGAAAGAATGTTGTTTGTCGTTAAAGAAGAAAAAATTAATGATCTTATTGAAAAATTTAAAAAATGGGGATTATATGCCAGTATTATTGGTGAAGTTATAGAAACTAATGAGGTAATTATTTCTCATAAAGGTAAAATTGTGGCTCAGATACCTACTTCTGCTTTATCTGATGATACTCCCGTAAATTTTCACAATGTGATTAATAATCCTCCCGATGATCTTTTAAATAAATGGGAATGGAAAGAAAATGATTTGCCAGAAATTCATGAGCAAAAAATATTTTCATTGAAGGAAAATAAGAATTTTTCTTTTTCAGAAATCATTTTAAAACTACTCTCTAATCCATCAATAGCTTCTAAACGATGGATTTATAAACAATATGATTCTCAAGTTCAGGCAAATACAGTTTTTAAACCTGGAAAATCAGATGCAGCCGTAGTAAGACTAAGGGAACAAAATAAAAAAAATAAAAGCAAAGTATTTTCTGGTGTCGCTGCTTCAGTTGATTGTAATAGTAGATGGGTTGCTCTTGATCCTTTTAGAGGATCTATCGCTGCCGTTGCAGAGTCCGCTAGAAATGTTAGTTGTGTTGGTGCTGAACCAGTAGCAATTACAAATAATTTAAATTTTTCTTCCCCTGAGAATGAAATAGGATATTGGCAACTCTCATCTTCATGTAATGGAATTGCTGAAGCTTGTAAAGCTTTAGAAACTCCTGTTACAGGAGGTAATGTATCTTTATATAATGAATCTAAAAATAAAGAAAATCTAATTACTCCTATCAATCCTACTCCTGTTATTGGAATGGTTGGAAAGATTGATAATGTTGAAAAAGCTATAAGTAGTGAATGGAAAAATATTGATGATCAAATCTGGTTAATTGGTTCTTCCAAATCTGAAATAAAAATTGCAGCTAGTTCTTATCTTGAATATTTTCATGGAGAAATTACAGGTCGGCCTCCAAAAATAGATTTGTTTGATGAAAAGTTTTGCCAGAGTTTTTTAAGAAATGCGATTTTAAACAGTCTAGTAGTTTCTTCTCACGATATAAGCGACGGAGGTTTAGCTATAGCTTTAGCAGAGTCTTGTATTTTGTCCTCAAAGGGTGCAAATATAGAATTAGAGAAAGATTTAAATAGAGTTGATAATTTATTGTTTGCCGAAGGGGGGTCAAGAATTATTTTTTCAATTAGTAAAATGAAAGAAAATGAATGGTTTAATTATTTAAAACAAAATCAAATAAATTTCCCATCAAGTGTTTATCTAAAAAAAATAGGATATGTATCTAGTGACACGCTGAAGATAAAAATCAACGAAAAAAATATTTGCAATATTAGGGTTGAGGAATTAACCGAAAAATTTAATAATAGTATTTCAGATTACTTTTAAACATGAAAAACATTTCTCAACTATTAACCAATTTAAGATATTAGGTTATGTGCGGAATAGTTGGAATCGTTTCTTCAAATGATGTAAATCAACAAATTTACGATAGTCTTTTGCTTTTGCAGCATAGAGGTCAAGACTCAACAGGTATAGCAACAATGGAAAATACTGTTTTTCATATACATAAGGTTAAAGGTCAGGTTAATACTGCTTATAGAACTAGAGATATGAGGAATTTAATTGGCAAAATTGGATTGGGTCATGTTAGGTATGCAACAAAGGGATCAGCAGAAAGTGTAGAAGAAGCACAGCCTTTTTATGTTAATGCTCCTTATGGAATTGTTTTGATACATAATGGAAATTTGACGAATACCAGAGATTTAGAAAAACAGTTATTTAATGTCGACAAGCGGCATACAAATTCTTCAAGTGATACTGAAATGTTGTTAAATGTATTTGCGACAGAATTACAAGAACAAATTCATAATCAAAAATTAGAGCCTGATATTATTTTTAATGCGGTCAAATCTTTACATAAAAGAATTCAGGGGTCATATGCTTCAATTGCGTTAATTTCAGGACATGGTTTATTAGCATTTAGAGATCCTTTTGGTATTAGGCCTTTAGTCATAGGGAAAAGACTTTCATTAACTACAAAAAAAGAAGAATGGATGGTTGCAAGCGAATCTTTAGTACTTGAGAATAATGATTATGAAGTAGTGAGAGATGTAGATCCAGGAGAAGCTGTTTTTATAAATCTTGATGGGGAGTTTTTCTCTAAGCAATGTTCTGAAAATCCAATGTTATTTCCCTGTGCTTTTGAATATGTTTACTTAGCTAGGCCAGATTCAATTATGAATGGAATTTCAGTCTATAAAGCTCGTCTAAAGATGGGAGATTATTTAGCAGAAACAATAAAAGAAACGATCAATTCTGGAGATATTGATGTAGTTATGCCTATTCCTGATTCTTCTCGACCCGCGGCAATGCAAGTTGCAAGACAGTTAGGGATAGAATATAGGGAAGGTTTTTTTAAAAACAGATATGTTGGCAGAACATTCATAATGCCCGGTCAGCAGAAACGTAAGAAATCTGTGAGGCAAAAATTAAATGCCATGAGTGCAGAGTTTAAAAATAAAAATGTATTAATTGTTGATGACTCGATAGTAAGAGGTACTACTTCAAAAGAAATTGTCCAGATGGCTAAAGATGCTGGAGCAAATAAAGTTTTTTTCACATCAGCAGCGCCTCCTGTTCGTTATCCTCACGTTTATGGAATTAATATGCCTAATAGAGATGAATTAATAGCTCATAATAGGACAATAAGTGAAATCGCCGATAAACTTGAAATTGATAACCTTGTTTATCAAAGTGTTGAAAGTTTGCGTAAATCTATAATTGGTGATTCTTCTATTAAAGGTTTAGAGATGAGTTGTTTTACTGGTGATTATGTAACTGGAACAGTAAATCAAGAATACTTAAATTGGGTTGAAAACGAATATAAATCTTAGTCGAGAAAGTTTTCAAGTCGGAAACAATTTTCAAGGTATTCATCATTATCTAATTTTAAAAAATCAATTAAAAAGTTTGATTTCTTGGATTTGAAGTTTAATTTATTTAGGTCTAATCTTGCAGATTTATTTTTATTAGTTTCAATATCAAGGTAATGGTTACTTGCCATTATTTTGAGGAAGTAATCGTTTTTAAGTTGGGTTTTTTCATTCAAATATCCCAAACTGTATTCATTTGAGCAGTAAATTTCATTACTATTTATACAAAAGATTCTTCCTTGCTTAGAGATTAAAAAAATATTTTCTCCATCATTAAACGTACAACAAGAAACGATTTTTTCAGATGGTAAAAGTTTTGCAATTATTAATCCTTGGGATTGTTTAGAAGTTGGTGTTAAAAATTTGTTTGATAAATTAAATTTAAAAATTCTTCCTATCGAGGTTAATATTATTAAATCTTTTTTTTCATTTGAAATAAAAGAATCAATTGTTTTTAAATTATTTTTTAATTTTGTAATAGTGAAAGATCTATTGCTTTTAATCATATCTTCATCAAATAAAACTTTTTTAAACCTTCCATCTGAATTTAATATGCATAAATAATTTCTAATTTCTTTTTTAATTGAATGAAAATTTATTATTTCGCTAGGATGAATATTCCCAATAATTTTATTATCTAATTTATAGTCTTTATTAATATTTGATTCCCAATCTATGTGAAATACTTTTCCCGTATTAGTGATTCCAATTAACTTTATATTTTTTTCAATATTACATATAAATTTTTGAATATTTTTATTATCTATGATTTTATTTACAACCTCAAATGATTTCTTGTAATGACCTAAAATCATCTTTTTTAAATAAAGTCTATTGTCTATGTATAATTTTGTTTTTTTATTTATAAAGTCCTCTAATATCTGATTATTAAGCGTTTCTAATTCTTCATTTTGATTTATATTTTTAATTATTTTTGTTTTACGTATAACATTGTATTTTTTCTTCAATATTAATAATTCTTCTATAAGTAATTCAAGTAATAATTCTCTTTCATTCAATAATTTTTGAAAATAATTCTTTTTTTCTAATAAATTTTTTATATCGTTATCAATTTGATTTTTTTCCAGATTTGTTAATTTTTTTAGCGGCATATCCAAAACTGAATTTGCCTGTTTTTCACTTAAGAAAAAATTTTCTACTAATTTTGATCTAGCTTGTACAGAATTTTCTGATTCTTCAATAATGGCGATAACTTTTTTTATATTTTTTGTAGCTTTTGATAAACCTTCTGATATTTCAAGTTTATCAAGAGTGTTTTTTAAAAAATAAAAAGTTCTTTTTCTAATTGTTTCTTCTCTAAATTCAAGAAAATAGTTGAGATATTTTTTTAGATTTAGTTGTACAGGTTTGCCTTTAATTAAAGCTAAGAATATTGCGCCAAAGTTTGTTTGGAGAGTTGTTTTTTTATATAAATTAGAAATAACAAGTTCAGAATTAGAATCTTTTTTTAGTTCTATTACAATTCTCATTCCATCTCTGTCGCTCTCATCCCTAATATCAGAAATCCCAATAATCTTGCCTGAATTCACAAGTTCTGCGAGTTTTTCAATCCAACCTGCTTTATTAATTTGGTAAGGCAGTTCAGTAATGATTATTGCATTCTTTTTATGTTTCCCTTTGCCTAAATTTACTTCTTCTGTATTTACAACTCCTCTTATTGTTATTGATCCTTTTCCCGTTTGATAAAGTTCTTCTATTGCACGACTATAAATTAATTCTCCGCCTGTAGGAAAATCAGGTCCTTTGATAATATTAGAAAGTTTTTTATCACTAATATCTTTATTTTTAACTAAGGCAACTAAACCATCTACAATCTCGCCTAGATTGTGAGGTGGAATATTTGTTGCCATACCAACAGCAATACCTGATGAGCCGTTCAGCAATAAAAATGGAAGCTGCGCTGGAAGAACATCTGGTTCTTTTTGAGAACCGTCAAAGTTATTTGAAAATTTTACTGTTTCTGATGCAATTTCTTCAAGAAATCCTTTATGAGCTATTGGAGCTAATCTTGTCTCAGTATATCTCATTGCTGCCGGCGGATCATTATCCACAGATCCAAAATTTCCATGACCGTCAAGAGTAGGATATTTTGTGGAGAAATTTTGTACTAGCTTTACTAATGCATCATATACTGCTTGATCACCATGAGGATGGTATTTCCCAAGTACATCTCCTACAACACGAGCACACTTTCTAAATGGTTTATCAGGTGTTAAACCTAATTCGTACATCGCAAATATGATTCTTCTTTGTACAGGTTTAAGACCGTCTCTTGCATCAGGCAATGCTCGTCCAACTATGACGCTCATTGCATACTCCAAATAAGAACGTTGCATTTCTTCTTGAAGCGAGATGGAAGTGAAGTTTTTCTTATCCATTTGAGCGCAAAATTGAATAATTAGTAATTAACTAAATTAAGACTAATAGGTAAAACAATAATTACCAGTATTGAACATTAAGATGATTCACTTATTTTGGATTTTGCAAGCATTACATCATTTTTTAGTTGTTCATTTTGTAAAAGAATTTCTGTAGAGACTTGTAATTTTTCGCCCCATAACTGTTCTTTTCTATAGTCATAATTCACATATTTGGGATCTTTAGCTAAAGCTTTTTTTGCTAGCTGGATTGCTAATTTAGGATCATTAATTCTTACGCATGAGGCTAATCCTAGTAATGGTTCCGCATTTTCCTGAATTGAGATTGCACTTTTAAATAATTTGATTGATAAATTTATATTGTTTTTCTCAAAATAAGCTAAACCTTGATTATTTATAGCTTGCCAGAAATCAGGTTTTATTTTTACTGATTTATCAAACAATTTGATAGCTCCCAAGTAATTTTTTTCCATCAATAAAATATTTCCTAATTGAAAAATAGCTTTGTGATTATTGGGTTCTATCTTTACTACTTTTTCTAAAGCACTTTTTGCCTTTGATTGTTGGGAAATTTTTAAGTAAATATTACTTTTGGCAAAATATATTTCACTAATATTTGAATTTATCTTTTCTGCTTTATTAAGAGAATTTAATGCATTTTTGTATTGCTTGTTAGCTATTTGTGCTTCAGCCAAAATTAACCATAGTTTTTCATCTTTCGAATTTATTTTTACAGCTAATTTGGCTAAGTTAAGACTATCTTTATATTGTCCAAAATAAAGTAGTTGATATGCATTATTGCCAATATATGAACTTTGCTTTTGTAAATTTTTTATAGTCGGGAAATAATAGTAGGGAACTATTGCTTGAACTGTTTTTATTTGAAGAGAGTAAAAACAGATAAAGGAGATCCAGATTATTTTTTTTAAAAACTTATTCATATTTTTATCTTTTTGTTATTTATATTTGCTTGTATGTTTCTTTTCCACATCCATGGTTTAATTCTTTTTAAGGTGGTTCCTTTAAGATTTTCTTGCCATGTTTTATTGTCCCAATTGAGGGATTCAATATTAAGATTGTTAATCCATTCTTTCGGTGTAGTTTCAAAATTATTGTTATATGGTACTGATTTATTCCATGGACATACATCTTGACAAATATCACATCCTGCAACCCATCCACTTAAATTTTTCTCTATTTTTTTTGGAATAGTTTTATCTCTGTTCTCTATTGTGTGATATGCAATGCATAGATCTGACTGAATCACAAAGGGTTCCACGATTGCCTTTGTGGGACAATGTTCAATACATTTTTCACATTTTCCGCAAAGTGATTGATGAGGTTTATCTGGTATTAAATCTTTTGTGAGAATCATAAAACCCAAAGTCAACCAAGAACCATTTGTTTTGCTTATTAAATTACTATTTTTACCTATCCAACCAATCCCAGCCTCCTCTGCCCATGCTTTTTCAAGAAGCGGAGAGGTATCAACACATATTTTCCATTTGCAATCAGGGATTTCTAGGTTAATCCACTTACCAATATTTTTTAATTTTTTGTGAATTACTTTATGATAATCCTCACCCTGGCTAAATTTAGCCACCTTGAGGAAATTATTGTTATTGTTTTGTGAATTAATGTAAGTAAATCCAACGCTCAAAATACTTTTTGCATTTTCAAAAAGTGAGCCTATATTTTTTCTTTTTTCTGCCTCCATCCATTTCATTTCAGCATGGTAGTTATTTGATAACCATCTTTCTAATGCATTAGTTCTTAATTTTAAGCGCGAACTACCTGGTATTGAAGCTAATCCAGCAACTGTAAAACCCTCAAAAATAGCTCGTTCTTTTAATTTTTTACTTATTTCTTTTTTGTTTTGAATGTTATCAATCATTTCTTTTTTCTTTATAGCATTTCCTGTAAAAGTTATTTTGGAGAAAAACTTATAAATAAATTAGATATATTTAAGAAAAATATATCCTAACTTAGTAAAAACAGTTAAATTATTAGTAAAGTTAATATAGTTAATACATTATTTTGGTTGAATCTAATCAAAATCAAGATTCGAATTTGGGATCTAGGCTTCAACAAGATCTCAAAAATGATCTTATTGCGGGTTTGTTAGTTGTAATTCCTTTAGCAACAACAATCTGGCTGTCATCATTAGTTAGTAAATTTGTTTTAACTTTAGTTACTTCAGTTCCAAAGCAACTAAATCCTTTTATTACTTTAAATCCCTTATTACAAGATTTAATCAATCTAACCTTAGGTTTAACTGTTCCTTTATTAGCTATTTTGCTTATAGGCTTGATGGCGAGAAATTTTGTAGGAAGATGGTTATTAGAGTTTGGAGAGGGTACCCTATCAAAAATTCCAGTAGCTGGAGCCGTTTATAAAACTCTTAAACAATTGCTAGAAACTTTCTTAAGTAATAAATCTAATAGATTTAGAAGAGTTGTTTTAGTTGAATATCCTCGTGAGGGATTATATAGTGTTGGCTTTGTAACTGGTGACGTAGGGCCTTCCCTACAGCCAGAATTGAAAGAAAAGTTACTTAGTGTTTTTATCCCTACAGCACCAAACCCAACTACTGGTTGGTATACACTCGTTCCTGAGTCTTCTGTTAAGGATTTGGATATTTCGGTTGAAGATGCTTTTAGAACAATAATTTCTGCTGGGATAGTAAATCCAGATGAAAAAAATAACACGACAAATCCAACATTTTCAAAATTGTTTTCTCAATTACGAGCTTCCACTAATACTTCCTCTTAATTGATGCATAATAGATCCCTTTCTAGAGAATTATCTTTAATTTCTCTTGGTCTTATAAAAGATAAAGGTAATTTTAAGTTAAATAAATTTCAGATAGAAGAAATTTTTGAATCTGCTTTGGATTCTCTTTTAAACCATTGCAGAGAGGAATTAGATAATTGCGAGTCAGAGTTAGAGAATGCTTCACAAAAAATATTAGATAGTGAATTACAAGAAGGTGTTGATTCCTCTTATTCAAATGTTCGAGATGATTTAAAAAAATCTTTAAAAAAAATTGAAACCGTGATGAATACACTTTCTGTTACTTTAGACTTTCCAAAATTAATTGTTTCCAGCGGTCAAATAGATATTAGAGAGGATGTAAATCAAAGGATTTGTAATATAATAAATAATCTTAAAAGTATTGATTCTGATATTGATCAAGTAATGGATGGCTGGAGATTAAAAAGATTACCAAGAATTGATAGGGATATTTTGCGTTTAGCCTACGTGGATATCAATTTTTTGAACACACCTGTCGCCGTTGCTTGCGATGAGGCTGTTAATTTAGCTAATAAATATAGTGATTTGCAAGGAAGAAAATTTATTAATGGAGTTTTAAGGAGATTACAAACAATTTAATTGTCATAATTATTTGATATAAATAAATAGTATTTAGAAAATTTTAATTACGGACAATAGATAATAATGACTAATACTGATTCTGATAATTCTCGTGAATGGGCTGCACAAGCTTATGCGCTTTTAAAAAAACGACAGGAAGAACAAAAGCAAGAATTAGAGAAACAGGAAGAGCAAAAGCAAGAATTAGAGAAACAGGAAGAACAAAAGCAAGAATTAGAGAAACAGGAAGAACAAAAGCAAGATTCAATTGATATTCCTAATAAAGAAAATATTGATGAACAGTCTAAAACTATTGCTGAACCAGAATTAGGAGAATTTGATGATAATTTTACTTGGTCGGCAATGGTATTAGCTGCTCAAGGAAAAAAATTAAATCAAATATCGATTGATGAAATTGATTGGTTAACTAAATTACGGAGAGGATTAGAAGAAACCCGCAAAGGATTTGTTACTGAATTATTGGATAAATTGGGAGATGATCCTCTTACTCCTGAATCTCTTGATGATTTAGAGACTCTATTAATAAGAGCTGATGTAGGGATTGATTCAACCGATAAAGTTATAAGTTCTCTTAGAACAAAATTAAATGAGGAAGTCGTGGGTGGAGAAGCAGGAATAAAATTTTTGAAGAAGGAATTAAAATTAATTATCGATAAACCAATAAAAAATTCGGGTTCTGATCTTTTAGTTCCCCAAAAAGGTAAATTAAATGTCTGGTTATTAGTGGGAGTTAATGGTGTTGGTAAAACCACTACATTAGGGAAATTAGCATATTTGTCATCAAAAAGTAATTATAAAACTTTGATTGCTGCTGCTGATACTTTTAGAGCGGCCGCAGTAGAACAACTTAAAGTGTGGGGAGATAGAAGTAATGTTGACGTTATATCTAATCAATCAAAAAATGCTGATCCAGCTGCTGTAGTTTTTGATGCAATTAATTCTGCAAAAAAAAGAAATGTTGATTTATTACTTGTTGATACAGCTGGTAGATTGCAAACAAAAAATAATTTGATGGATGAATTAGCAAAAATAAAAAAAATTATTGATAAAAAGGTCCCTGATGCACTTGTTGAATCATTATTAGTTTTAGATGCAAGTCAGGGACAAAATGGCTTAAAACAAGCAAAAAGTTTCGCTAAATCAGCAGATTTAAGTGGGGCAATTATTACTAAATTAGATGGCACTTCTAGAGGAGGTGTTTCTTTAGCAGTATCTGAAGAAGTAAATTTACCAATAAGGTTTATTGGAGCTGGAGAAGGTATAAAAGATTTGAGACCATTTAATAGTTATGAATTTGTAGAGGCTATGCTTGCAGATAAATAAAAATTTAATTAATTTTTTTTAAAAACTTAAATTTAATGTTAAAACATACTTATCTATTAGATTTGTTTTGGCAAATAATCAAAAAGAAAAAATATTTTCGAATAAAGTTGTCCAAAATTTTTTAGAAAATGATCCTAAATTCACCCAAAAAAATAAATATAAATTTGCTGAAATTGCATCTTCTTTAGCATATTATTTAAAATCATTTTCCAACATAAATAAATTATTGGATTATGTTTGCTTAATTTTTAAACATATTTTTTCTGAGAATATAATTTTAATTATTCCTTTAAATTACGAGGGGGAGATATGGAATGAAAATATTAAAATTTCTGTTAATTATGAATATTCAACAACTCAAGAAGCGATTAATGGTTTTTTGGATCAATTTCATTTTTCAAAAAATTTTAAAATAAAAGAAATTGTAACTTTTGAAAATGCTTTAAAAAATAAATTTAAAGAATATAAAATTGAAGCAAAAAAAATAATATCCAGAGGCAAATGTAGAGGATTTATTTATATTTTTAGCGAAGATATTTCTAGACCGTCGATCACTGAAGACAGTAATTTTAATTTTATTGAAAATTGTCTAGCTGTTGGATTAGAAAATTACTACTTAATTAAAACAAAGAAAAAGCATGAGAATGTAGATAGAGAAATTTCCACTGGTGCTGAAATTCAATCTCAATTACTCCCGGATTATTGTCCAAGTATCCATGGTATAGACTTAGCTGCACATTGTAGACCAGCTCTTCAGCTCGGTGGAGATTACTATGATTTTATGTGCTTAAAGACTAATATTTCTGAAAAAAGGAAAGAAAAATCAAGATGGGCCTTTGTAATAGGTGATGTCATGGGTAAAGGGATTCCAGCCGGTCTTTTAATGACTATGTTAAGAGGCATGCTTCGTGCAGAGGTTCTTACAGGTCTTCCTCCAGATAGAATTTTGCATGATTTGAATCAATTAGCAATAAATGATTTAGATCAATCGCATAGATTTGTGACATTATTTTACTCAGATTATGATCCTAGAACTAGAAAATTGAGATTCGCTAATGCAGCACATAATCCCCCTCTGCTTTGGAAAAGTTCAGATCAGAAAATTATTAGACTAGATGCAAAAGGATTTGTACTTGGACTACAAAAAAATGCTGAATATCATTGTGGCGAAATCAAGCTTAATCAAAATGATTTAGTTCTTTACTATACAGATGGAGTAATTGATACTTCTAATTCTTTAGGACAAAGATTTGATGAGGAAAGATTAATTAAAACTCTTACAAAATTGTGCAAACAGTCTTATACATCCCAAGAAATATTAAATAAAATATTTAAAAAGCTAGACGATTTTACAGGTCAAAATAGACATCTTGAAGATGATGCCTCAATGGTTATTTTTCAATTGAAATAGATATTTTTGTCACTTATATAAAAAAATGCTTTAGTAGAGATACTTAACATTTCTAATTGATATGGCAAAAGTTTGGAGTAAAAGGTTTGATAATGCACTTGACCCTTTTATTGAAAAGTTTAATGCCTCAATTGGTTTTGATAGAAAGCTTATTTTAGAAGATATAGATTGCTCGATTGCTCATGCAAAAATGCTTGGCAAAACTAAAGTTTTATCCTCTTCTGAAGCTTTGCAAATTATAAATGGATTAGAATCAATAAAAGTTGAGTATTTGGAGGGTAAATTTAGTCCTGGCCCACCTTCTGAAGATATTCACTATTGTATAGAAGAAAAGCTTATAAGTTTAATTGGTGAAACTGGAAAAAAATTACATACAGGTAGAAGTAGAAATGATCAAGTTGGCACAGATATACGATTGTGGCTAAGAAAAGAGATTGATAATATTGAAATTTTAATAACTGATTTACAAAAATCCTTCTTAAATATTGCGAAATCCAATATCTATACCTTAATTCCTGGATATACCCACATGCAAAGAGCTCAACCTTTATCTTTGGCCCATCATTTATTGGCTTATATAGAAATGCTCCAAAGAGACCGTGAAAGGTATAAAGAAGTACGCTCAAGAGTTAATATTTCTCCGTTAGGAGCTGCAGCTTTAGCTGGAACAAAAATAAAAATAGATAGGCACTTTACAGCTGCAGAATTGGGTTTTGAAAAGATTTATAAAAACAGTATTGATGCAGTTAGTGATAGAGATTTTTGTATAGAGTTTGTTTCTGCCTCTGCTTTGTTGATGTCTCATTTAAGTAAAATTTCAGAGGAAATAATATTATGGGTAACTGATGAATTTTCTTTTGCAAAATTAACAGATAAATGTGCCACAGGAAGCAGCTTAATGCCGCAGAAAAAAAATCCTGACGTTCCAGAATTGATAAGAGGTAAGACAGGAAGAGTGTATGGGCATCTCCAGGCGTTATTAACAATGGTCAAAGGGGTACCACTTTCATACAATAAAGATTTTCAAGAGGATAAAGAGCCAATATTTGATACTGCAGAAACAATATCTTCTTGTATTAAAGCGATGACTATTTTAATTAATGAGGGTATTGAATTTAATGAAAAAAATCTATCTGATTCTGTAGAAAACGACTTTTCAAATGCTACTGATCTAGCAGATTATTTAGTTGGTAAAGATGTTCCTTTTAGGACCGCCTATCAAGTTGTTGGTCAAATCGTTAAATATTGCCTGGAGAGAAAAGTGTTACTTAAAAATCTCAAAATTGACGAGTTTAAAAATTTTCATCCCGAATTTGATGAGGATGTTTTTGTGGACCTTAAACCTCTGAATGTCGTTAAATCAAGAAATAGCGAAGGTGGTACAGGTTTTGTTCAGGTAGAAAAAGAGGTAAATAATTGGAAAAAAAAATTGTCAATTTGAATCTCAATTATTTTTCTACAACAAGGGTATGCTTTGAAGTAGAATAACAAGGCAACGTTATGAGACTACCTACTGTAGTTTTTTTATAAGGTAAATTTTCTTTGTTGAGTTTAAAGTGAGTATTTTTGTTGGCAATTTGCCGTTCCGCGCAGAGCGTGAAGATGTTATACAGTTGTTTGCCCCTTTTGGTGAAGTGTTAAATTGTTCTCTTCCATTGGAGAGAGACACTGGAAGGAAAAGAGGATTCGCATTTATTGAAATGGCTGATGAAGCGATTGAGTCAACAGCTATTGATGGTTTGCAAGGCACGGAACTTATGGGTAGGCCATTAAGAATTAATAAAGCTGAGCCAAGAGGTTCTGGTGGCTCACGTAGAGGAGGAAGAGGCGGCGGCTACGGCGGCGGTAATAGTGGTGGCGGCTACGGCGGCGGCTACGGCGGCGGTAATAGTGGTGGCGGCTACGGCGGCGGTAATAGTGGTGGCGGCTACGGCGGCGGTAATAGTGGTGGCGGCTACGGCGGCGGCTACGGCGGCGGTAATAGTGGTAGCGGCTACGGCGGCGGTAATAGTGGTAGCGGCTACGGCGGCGGCTACGGCGGCGGTAATGCTGAATCCAATAGCTCTTATACTAATAAATCTTCTGGAGCAGAAGGTTGGGAAGACAGAAGCTATGGAAATTCTTCTGAAAATTCTGAATATGAAAGCGGTAGGAGCAGGAGAAAAAGGGGAGTCTCCAATGAGAGCAATGCTTCAAACGATACAAATTAGTAGCCCATTTCTTCAAGAGCTGTTGTTAATTTAAATAGATATTCAATATTTAATTCTTTTTTTATAGATTTATTTGAAATTTGATTTCTCCAAATTTTAGCTTTGGGTATACCTTCAACTAAATTTATAAGATGTTTACAAATATCCCAAGATTTTCCCCCATTACTTAAATGAGCTTCTATGTATGGAATTAAGGAGAATATAATTTTTGATGCAGATTTAGGTTTTGTATTGATTCCATAAATCTTTTGATCAATTTCAGACCATCTTAAGGGATGTTTATATATTGATCGTCCAATCATGACCCCATCAAAATCATTTAAAGCTTTTAAAGATTCATCGATATTTGTTAAGCCCCCATTGATTTCTATTAATATTTCTGGATTTAATTTTTTCAATTTTTTTACCATTCCATAATTTAATGGAGGTATTGTCCTGTTTTGTTTTGGATTTAGACCTTTTAGTATGGCTTTCCTTGCATGAACCGTAAATCTGTCTGCACCAGCATTTGCGATAGTTCTTACGAAATTATTCAAGTTAACGAAACTATCATCATTGTCTACACCGATTCTATGTTTGATCGTAACCGGTAAGTTGCAATTATTTTTTAAGGATTCTATACATTTTGCTACTTTTTCAGGGTCTTTCATAAGTGAAGCGCCAAAATTTCCAGAACAGACCCTTGGGCTAGGACAACCAACATTAAAGTTTATTTCGTCGTAACCCCACTCCTGTGCCATTCGGGCTGCATCTTTAAGAATTCTAGGATCGTCCCCACCAAATTGAATCGATATTGGGTGTTCTTCACCATTAAAATTTAGAAAATTTTCTTTATTTTTTGTATGCACTAAACTTTGGGCCACAATCATTTCTGTATACAGAAGAGCTTCAGAACTTATTTTTCTCATTATCATTCTGAAATGTTTATCAGTACAATCCATCATTGGAGCAATACTTAATTTATGAATATTTTTAATAGAATTAGGCTGAATGAAATTCATTACTTTTTTGATATTTAAATATATGAATCAATTTCTATCAAGAAGAACTTTTATTCTAATTCCTACTATGTCAATCTTAAAAATAATCTTTAAACCTATGCAAGTGTTAGCTTCTTCACTGGCTTCTAAAGAAGAGTGGAATTTCTCAAAAGACGAATGGAAATCTAGGCTTAGTCCAGAATCTTATTATATTCTGAGGGAGGAAGGGACTGAAAGAGCTTTCAGTAGCCAGTTAAATAATGAGAAAAGAAAAGGGATTTTTCACTGTGCAGGTTGCGATTTGCCGCTTTTTTCTTCAGATAAAAAGTTCGATAGTGGTACAGGATGGCCAAGTTTTTGGGATTCAATTCAAGGATCAGTAGAAATGAAGGTTGATTTTAAGTTAATTGTCCCCAGAACCGAATATCATTGTTCTAGATGCGGAGGTCATCAAGGACATGTTTTCAATGACGGGCCACTGCCTACTGGCAAAAGATACTGTAACAATGGATTAGCATTAAGGTTTGTTCCTGACTAAATATTTGTGCGGCCTTCCGCAACTTGTTTTGTGCTTCACTTTATTGGAGAATAGTTTTATTAAATTTTAGTGAAATGATTGAAAATCAATCAGACAATATTGAGAATAAAGAAAATGATCTTTCAGATCAGGATAATGCTCTTGGAGATTCATCACCTGCGCAAGAATTAGCTGCTGAAAATAATGAATTTTCTTCTCATAAAATAGAAGAAATAAATACCGAAGAATTAAAAAATTCTATTTCTAATAATGATGCAAGATTAGAGCAACTAGAAAAAGAGCATGAAACATTAAAAAATCAATATGTAAGGATCTCAGCAGATTTTGATAATTTTAGAAAAAGGCAGTCGAGAGATCAGGACGATTTAAAAATTCAACTTGTTTCAAAGACTTTGACTTCAATACTCCCTATTGTTGATAATTTCGAGAGAGCAAGACAACAACTTAAACCTGAAAGTGAAGAAGCTCAAGCTCTTCATAGAAGTTATCAAGGATTGTATAAACAATTGGTAGAAGTTTTAAAACAACAGGGCGTTTCACCTATGAGAGTTGTTGGTCAGCAATTTGATCCAAGCTTGCATGAAGCTGTATTAAGAGAGCCTAGTGAAGAGTTTAAAGAAGATTTTATTATTGAAGAATTGCAGCGAGGATATCATCTTGAAGGTAAGGTTTTGAGACATGCTTTGGTTAAAGTTTCTATGGGACCTGGAAAACAAAATTCACAAGAGCAATTAGAAAAGGATAAAGTTGAAGTGGATATTGATTCAGAGGAAAATACTTCTGAAGATGTATAAATTCCAAATTTTTACTTGAGCATTATTTAATGGCTGATTTCTATCAAATACTTGGAGTTTCAAGAGATGCTGATGCAGATACCTTAAAAAGGGCTTATAGAAAATTAGCAAGGCAATATCATCCTGATGTAAATAAAGAACCAGGTGCTGAAGATAAATTTAAAGAAATTGGCAAAGCTTATGAAGCATTAGCGGACCCTGAAAAAAGAGCTAGATATGATCAGTTTGGAGAGGCAGGCCTTGGAGGTGCAGCTGGAATGCCCGATATGGGAGATATGGGAGGCTTTGCAGATTTATTTGAAACCTTTTTTAATGGCTTTGGGGGACAAAATCCACAGGGAGGAAGAGCTCAAAGAAGAGGCCCTCAACAAGGAGATGATTTAAGGTATGACCTTAATGTCGACTTTAAAGATGCAATATTTGGGCAACAAAGAGAAATTAAGATTCCTCATCTTGAGAAATGTGAAGTCTGTAGGGGAACTGGTGCCAAACCTGGAACTGGTCCAAAAACTTGTTCAACATGCGGTGGAAGTGGTCAAGTTAGACGAGCTACAAGAACACCTTTTGGTAATTTCACACAAGTTGCTGAATGTCCTTCATGTAATGGAGCTGGTCAGATAATTGCAGATCCATGTTTAAGTTGTGGAGGTAATGGTGTTAAGCAAGTTAGAAAAAAATTACGAATTAATATTCCTGCAGGAGTTGATACTGGTACTAAATTAAGGGTTTCTGGAGAGGGAAATATCGGCTTAAAAGGAGGTCCACCTGGAGATCTTTATGTTTTTATTAAAGTTAAAGATGATTCAAAACTTAAAAGAGATGGTGTGACTATTTACTCAGAAATTGCTGTGAGTTATTTACAGGCAATATTAGGAGATACTGTTGAAATTACTACAGTTGATGGAAATGTTAATTTAAAAATTCCAAGTGGCACTCAACCAAATACAACTCTTTCACTTGAGAATAAAGGCGTACCTAGACTTGGAAATCCAGTTGCTAGAGGTAATCATGAAGTTCTAGTAAAGGTAAAATTGCCAACCCGTATAACTGACGAAGAGCGAAAGCTTTTAGAGGGTTTAGCTTCTCAATATTCAGATAAAAATATCAATTCAAATAGTGGACTATTTAGTAAATTATTTGGTAAAGAATCCTAATGACTCCTTTAAAGTATTTGGATCTTAAATCTGTTCCATGTCCTTTAAACGTCGTCAAAATTAAATTGGCTTTAGAGAATTTATCAAAAAATGAACAACTTATAGTTGAAATAGATAAAGGTGAACCAGAAGAAATGGTATTAAATAATTTAAAAGAAATGAGGTGTTTGTTCAAACAAATCAAAGAAAATGAAAAATTTATAAAAATAAAAATTTTAAATGAAAACTCATAGTAAAAATTTAGGTTTAGTTACGAAAAAATTTAATGATTTTTTCTTAGTTGACTTAAAAAATCAAGAAAACTTTGAAAATAGTGAGAGATTTTTATGTAAGGTGAGGAAGTCTATAAATTTCAAAGATCAATTAATTTATGTTGGAGATGAAGTAGTTATTGAAAATATTGATTTAAGAAGCAAGCGAGCAGTAATTACAAGTTTAAAAAAAAGAAAAAATTTGTTAGCTAGGCCCTCAGTTGCAAATATTTCTAACATATACATTACTTTTTCTGTTGAAGAGCCAGAGTTGAATTTATCTCAAGTGAATAGATTTTTGATTTCAGCAGAATCAATGGGAGTTGAAGTGTCATTAGTTTTGACAAAGTGTGATTTAATTTCAGATAAAAGAAGATTATTTTTACTTGATAAATTTAGGCAATGGGGTTATGAAGCAACAACTTTAAATTTACAGAATTCTGATTATCTACAAAATTTATTAGTTGAGTTAAACCAAAAAAAGTGTTCAATTTTCATGGGCCCATCCGGCGTTGGTAAAACTACTTTGCTTAATATGATAATTCCAGGTCTTCAAAATAGTACTGCTCCAGTTTCCAGTAAAATTAAAAGAGGTAAAAACACTACTAGAAATGTTGAGTTATTTTCAATATCAAATCAAAGTTATATTGTTGACACTCCTGGCTTTAATATGCAACCTCTAGATGTTGATATAAGATTTTTACCAAATCTTTATTCAGAAATATATAAACAGGTAATCGATGAAGAAATTAGGTGTAAATTTCGTAACTGCTTACATTTAAATGATGAGGGTTGTAATTTAAATAAATCTTTCGAAAGATATCCTTTTTATAAAGATATGATTGAGTCTGCTAAGACTCACTATTATCAAAACCAGGAAGATTAAGATTTAATCCACCAGTTAAATCATTCATCCGTTCTTTCATTGTTGTAGTAGATAATTCATGCGCTTTTTGAATAGCTTGTAAAATGTTTTGCTCTATTTTTTCTTTATCTGAAGTTAAAATATTTTCCTGCACTTCTACCTTTAAAGGAAGTTGGTTTCCACTTATCCAGACCTTTATCATTTCATCATCACTTTTTCCTTCAATCTCCATATTTTCAAGTTCATCTTGCAATTTTTGAGCATCTTGCTGAATTTGTTTAGCTTTTTTAAAAGCTTCTGTAAGTTGTCCAAAGTTAGGAAGTCCAAAACCCGCCATTTTTTAAATAAGTTTCTTTAGTTAGGATAGTCAAAACCAATCATTCTTACTTCCGGTTGCAAAAAAATTCCTTTTTTTTGTAGTACTTTTTGTTGAATTACTGTTATTAATTCATAAATATCTTTTGAACTAGCTGAAGAAGTGTTGATTATAAAATTTGAATGCATTTTAGAAATTTCTGCACCACCAATTTTAAATCCCTTTAAACCCATTTCATCAATTAATTTTGCTGCATAATTATTTTCAGGATTTTTAAAAACACTTCCAAAACTTGGTTGATGATATGGTTGCGTTTCTGTTTTTAATTTAAGGTTATTTTTGGTTGTTTGAATTATTTGTTCTAGATTCCCATTTGGTTCAAAATGTAGTTTTGCACTAATAATTGTCAAATCATTTCTTTGAAAAGAGCTAAATCTATACTTAAAATTGATATCTTTTTTTTCAATTTCAAGTTTTTGATTAGTTTTATTATTTATAACTTTTACAGAAATAAGATTTTTTGCTAGTGAAAAATTACCTGTGCCAGCATTCATATAAATTGCTCCTCCTAATGTTCCTGGAATTCCGACAGCCCATTCACCTCCTTTTAATCCATTTTTAGCAAGAGAATTAGATAATTTTGGGAGCATTACACCTGCTTCCGCTTCAACAATTCCTGAATAAGGCTCTATCATTAATGACTTCATTTTTTTTGTACAGACAACTAAACCCTTTATGAAAATATTATTTATTAAAATATTTGAACCAGCCCCAATTACTTGGCATCTTTGTTTGTTTAAATTAGCCCATTTTATTAGATATAAAAATTCGTCAATGTTTTTTGGCTCAGCAAAATATTCAGCTACTCCTCCCACTTTTATAGTTGTATAACTACATAAATTACAGTTCTCAGAAAAAATGTTTTTATTCATGAAATTATTTATTTAATTGTTTTTCCCATTTAAAAGCGACCAGAAATTATGACAATCTCCAGCTCCCATATTCAAAATTAAATCTCCTTTTTGAGTTAATTCGTAGAAATTCTTTGTAATTTCATGATGATTATTGATGTAACTAACATTTTTATTTTTTTTATAAATTAGATCAGTGATAATTTTCGAAGAAATTTTATCTTCGTTTTTTTCTCCTGCTCCATAAATACTTGTTACATAAATAACATCTGCTTTTGATAGTTCTTCAGCGAATTCTTTAGTAAATTGCTTTACTCGAGAGTATCTATGAGGTTGAAATATTGCTATTAATCTACTTTTTTGACATTCATGATTATTTTTGTGCTTAATAATTAATTTTCCTAATTTAATCGACTCTTTTATTTCGTTTGGGTGATGTGCATAATCATCATATAAACGTCTTTCATCTATTTGGCCTCTGAATTCAAATCTTTTTTTTGGTAGTTTAAGGTATTTTATATTTTTCTTAATTTCTATAAACTCTACACCTATCATTCTTGAAGCTGCTATTGCTGCGGTGACATTAGATAGATTGTGTAATCCTGGAATTGGAATTTTTAAAATACTAATAAAATTTCCATCTTCATAATATTTTCCAATCGTATATTTTGAATTAATTTGAGTCGGTATTATGGCATAAGTTATGTTTTTGGCTGTGGTGTTTGACCACTTAAAATTAGAATAAAAATTTTTTCTTGAGGTTTCACAATCAAAATTAAGTAATAATTTTTTAGAGTTTGTAGCGAAACTTTTAAAAGAAGATACGACTTCATTTAAATTAGAAAAGTGATCGCAATGATCAAAATCAATGTTATTGATTATTCCAATATCAGATTGATATTTATTAATTGTTCCGTCAGATTCATCAACTTCAGCT
Organism: Prochlorococcus marinus XMU1405; assembly: GCF_017696275.1. Classification (NCBI taxonomy): domain Bacteria; kingdom Bacillati; phylum Cyanobacteriota; class Cyanophyceae; order Synechococcales; family Prochlorococcaceae; genus Prochlorococcus; species Prochlorococcus marinus. The sequence goes on from NZ_JAAORF010000001.1 coordinate 23,388, forward strand.
ACTAAGTATTTTGTATTTCCTAAATGGCAATTAGAGTTGTAGATAGGAATTATTCCTCCAGTTATTGAAGAAGAATTATGCGTACATAACTCAAGGATTGTAGAAAGAAATGTACTGGTTGATGTTTTTCCGTGGCTCCCTGCTACTGCCAATGAAGTATATGTGCGCATTAGCATTGCAAGTATCTCTGAGCGATGTTTTATTGATAAATTTTTTTCTCTGCAGTAAGAAAATTCTTCATTCTTTGGTTTAATCGCGGAGCTTACAACAAAATTAATCAATTTGTTGGTAAATTTTGAAATTACAAATTCAATATTTTGTCGAACTTGAGAAGTAAAGATTACTGCACCTAATTGCTCTAATTTATTAGTTTCATTGTTTTTAACTAAATCAGATCCTGAAACTGAACAACCTTTTTTAAGTAAACCTATTGCTAATGCTGACATTCCAATACCTCCGATCCCAATAAAATGAAAATGACTTTTCAACAGCAATTCTTTATCCAATGTTTATCTTTTTCTTAAATCAAAATAACTTCTAGATAAAATTTTGCTATTTTTTCTTAAAAAAAAAAGTTTTTTTTCCTTGAATTAATACAAAACTAAACTTATTTGCTTAATAAATCAAAAAAACCTTACGTTATTGCACAAAATTCAGTATGATCAGCAACTTAGGTTAATCATTAGAAATTATTAGTTATGACTTTGCGTGTTGCAATTAACGGCTTTGGCAGAATTGGTCGAAACTTTATGCGTTGTTGGCTTAGTAGAGGGGCTTACACCAATATTGAAGTAGTTGGAATTAACGTTACCTCTGATCCAAAGACTAATGCTCATCTATTAAAGTACGACTCAGTTCTTGGTCAACTTGATGGTGTTGATATTCAATATACTGATGATACTTTTGTAATTAATAACAAGACAATTAAGTGTTTCTCCGATAGAAACCCACTTAATCTTCCTTGGAAAGATTGGGGAGTAGATTTGGTCATTGAATCAACTGGAGTTTTTAATACCGACGTAGGTGCAAGTAAGCATTTAGATGTAGGAGCAAAAAAAGTCATCCTAACTGCTCCGGGTAAAGGTGATGGTGTTGGTACCTATGTTGTTGGTGTTAATGCTGATGAATATAAACACAAAGATTATGATATTTTGAGTAATGCTAGTTGTACAACTAACTGTTTAGCTCCAGTGGTTAAAGTTCTAGACCAAACTTTCGGAATTAACAAAGGTTTGATGACTACAATTCATAGTTATACAGGTGATCAAAGAATCTTAGATAATAGTCACAGAGATTTAAGAAGGGCTAGAGCCGCTGCTACAAATATTGTTCCTACTTCTACTGGTGCCGCAAAAGCGGTAGCACTGGTATACCCAGAAATGAAAGGCAAATTAACGGGAATTGCAATGAGAGTTCCGACTCCTAACGTTTCAGCAGTAGATTTCGTTTTTGAATCTTCTAAAGCTGTCACTTCCGAAGAAGTCAATAATGCTCTTAAAGAGGCATCTTTAGGTTCAATGAAAGGTATTATCAAGTATGGAGATGAACCATTAGTGTCAAGCGATTATGCGGGTACTAATGAATCATCAATTGTAGATAGTGATCTCACTATGTGCATCGGAGATAACCTTGTCAAAGTCCTTGCATGGTATGACAATGAGTGGGGTTATAGTCAGAGAGTTGTAGATTTAGCAGAGATTGTTGCTAAAAATTGGGAATAATTAAAAGTGTTTGAAAGGCATTTTATTAAATAATTTGTTTTTTTTATTATTTTTAAATTCTATTGATGGTTCACCATCAGCAAAAAAACCAATCTCGTAAATATCTTTATCGAGTCTAGACAAACTTTTTGCCCATTTTTTTGGCAATGAGAAGACTAATTCGTAATCTTCACCCCCAAATAAATAATATTCGTCCCATTTATCTCCTTTGGGCCAATCCTTATCTTTAGGCATTTGTTCATAATTTATGATCGCTTTACAGTTGCTAGCTATAGATAAATCTTGTAAGGCTTGAAATAGACCATCACTGCTATCAGTACAACCTATTCTCCTTATTTTTTTATTGGAACGGGATTTGAGGAGATTATTTAGAAAATTTGGGTAAACTTTAGGGCGACAAAAATGTTCAATGGACTTATTGATTAATCTTTCATCAAGAGAAAATTGATTATCGAAATTAAATTTATTTTGTATCAAAAATCCTAGTTTACTAAGACCATGAATTCCTGTAGTTAAAATTATATCTCCTGATTTACATGCGTTTCTTCGTAATTCAAGCTCACCTTGAATCCCAAATGCAGTTACTGAAATGATTTTTTCACCCCCCTTAGAGCAATCTCCTCCTAGAATAATCCCGCCATATTTTTTTAATGCTTTATTTATTCCTTTGTATAGTTCCTCAACCCAGATCCACTCAGTTCTAGCAGGTAAAATCAGACTTATAGTAATACCTATAGTTTTTTTGCTTCCACTTGATAATAAGTCAGATATGTTGCTAACAACTGCTTTCCAACCAAGGTCTTGAGGACAAATAGTAATATCATTGAAATGAACATTTTCTACTAAAGAGTCAGTATTAACAAGTAAATTTTCATTTTTAGATTTGATTAAAGCGCAATCATCTGAAACTTGATTTTTAGGCATAAATTTTCCTAGCCTATTTATTAATTCTTTTTCTCCTATATCTTCTAACGTTTCTTTATGCATTTAATTTAAGGTTTTCAATCCCTTTTAAAACTTCAATTGAAATTATTTTGTCATCTTTAGTAAGCTCTTCTAATACATCAAATCCATTTACAACGTAACCAAAAGCAGCATTCCTTCCGTCAATTAAATTGCGACCTGCTGGATTTAATTCTGCCTCATATAAAAAGAAGAAAAACTGCGACGAACCATCATCAACTGCGGTATTCGAATGGGACCATCCTAGAGTTCCGAGTGTTGCAAAAGGTAAGGTTGGAGTCTCTGTATAAAAACCTAAATCTTCGAAAGTTTGATTATAAAAAGTATCCTTTTCATCAGGAATTCTAATTTCTAAGGGTACGTGACGTTCTTCGTTTGTTTCAGGATCTACATAACCAATAGCTTCACCTATTGGATCACCTGTTTGCAGTACAAAAAATTCTTCTGCTCTGTTTATAGGTAAGTCTTTATAGAAGTTTTTTGAAGATAAATCTATAAATGCTCCTGCTGTAAGTGGAGCGTTAAATCCATCCACAATAGCTTGCATATCTCCTTTGGAGGTTTTTATATTGACTTTTGCTCTGCCTAGTAATCTTGGTAAATTATCAAATTCCTGGGGAATAGAGTATGGAAATTCATTTGGTAGAAAATATTCTTCTAGTCCACCTATTTTATCTAAAGCATCTCTCCGGGTCGCTATAAATAAATATTTATCCTTTGCTTTGGCGTAATCTTGAAGGCTATCAAAATTTTCTTTGAGCTCTAAAAATGTTTTTTCTGCAATTTTCTTTTTATCATTTGGTAATTCTTTAATAATTTTACTTTGGTATTTTTTTAGTAAAGATTGACATTTTGTAACAGTTTTCGTAAGAGCGGGCCATCTTCCTCCTCTTACAAGGTCACTAGTTTCTTCCAACTTGTGTTGAATTTCTTGCAATTCAACTTGCTTGATAGGGAGTGCGTTTCTGAGGATTGCATTAGGGTCTTTTACTGCATTTCCAGTAGGTAAATCAGCTAATACTTGAATCGGTTTGAAGAGAAAAAACTGTAAAAATACAATTGATAGAATTAAGAAAAGTTTGTTCTGATTTGATAAGAATTTTTGCATAGCACTCTTGCAGGTTTATGATCCTTGGGGATGTAATACAGGAATGATTTCCAGTAACGATTTTCGCACAGGTACAACCATCGAAATTGATGGGCAAGTTTGGCGTGTTGTAGAATTTCTACATGTCAAGCCTGGTAAGGGTTCTGCTTTTGTGCGAACAAAATTAAAATCAGTTCAAAGCGGCAACGTGGTTGAAAAAACTTTTCGAGCCGGAGAATCAGTACAGCAGGCTATCCTAGAGAAGTCTAACCTGCAACATACTTATGTGGAGTCTGGTGATTATGTTTTTATGGATATGACAAGTTTTGAAGAGACAAGACTCACCTCGGAACAAATCGGTAAAGGCGCAAAGTACTTAAAAGAGGGAATGGAGGTTAATGTAATTTTTCATAATGGTAAAGTTTTAGAAGTAGAACTTCCAATATCTATTACTTTGAAAGTTACAGAGACTGATCCTGGAGTTAAAGGTGATACTGCTAGTGGCGGTACTAAACCAGCTATTCTGGAGACAGGTGCTCAAGTTATGGTTCCTTTATTTATTTCTGTTGGAGAAATGATTAAGATTGATACTCGTAATGACAGTTATCTTGGACGTGAAAATTAATGGCTATGAAATTAGATCATGAAGACTTAAATCGCTTAATAGAGAAAATCTCTACAAGTGATATACAAGAGTTCTCTCTAGAGGGAGAAGATTTTAAACTCGAAATAAAAAGGAATCTATTTGATCAGAACCAAGTTACTAATAATTTAGTTCCTAATACCTCATTTGACAGGCAAACTATTGCTAACAAAAAAAATATTAATGATAATATCCCTATCGTTAATGAGCCTGAAGAGCCTCAGGTAGCGCCCCTAGGACGTTCTGACCTTGTCGAAATTACTTCTCCTATGGTAGGAACATTCTATAGGGCTGCAGCGCCTGACGAGGAGCCATTTGTCGAAGTAGGAAATAACGTTAAGGTTGGTCAAACTATTTGTATTTTGGAAGCAATGAAGTTAATGAATGAAATTGAATCTGAATTTAATGCTGAAATAGTAGAGATTCTTGTCGAAAATGGGACACCCGTTGAATTTGGTCAAGTTTTAATGCGTGTTAAGCAGTCTTGAATTGTTAGTCATTTCTATAGCAGCCTTTATAGCCTCAATCATACTCTGTGATTGAGCAATTCCTTTACCAGCAATATCAAATCCCGTTCCATGATCCGGAGATGTTCTTATAAAAGGTAAACCGATTGTGGTATTAACTGAGTAATTAAGAGCTATTACTTTCATTGGTATTAAACCTTGATCATGATACATAGCAAGAATGCCATCATGCTTTTCAGCATTTTTGTCATTCCAGGCTTTTACGGAAGAATTCCAGCAACTATCTGGTGATAAAGGGCCTAATAATTTAATATTTTTATTTTTCTCTTTCCATGTTAGTAATGCATCATTAAGCCAGTCTTGTTCTTCATGGCCTAGGATACCTTCTTCGCCGGCATGAGGGTTTAATCCGGCTACTTTTAAAGTGGGTCTATCAATATAGGTATTACAAAAATCTTTGAAAAGATCTAATTTAGAGTGAATTAATTCTGTAGTTAATTTCTTGGGGACTTCACAAAGGGCTATGTGGGTTGTAGCTAGTAAAGTATTAAATCTCCAACCTGTAATTGGTGATTTTGCTGTGAACAACATTCCAACGTTTTTTACTCCACAAGATTTTGCTAGTACTTCGGTTTGACCAGTGAAGAAATGACCTGCTAGAGACCATGATTTTTTACAAATTGGTCCAGTTACAAGTGCTGAATTGGGATATTGTTTTACAATTTCTATTGCTTTTGTTAGGTAATAAAAACTTGAATTACCGTGAGTTAATTTAGGGTCATTATCAGATGAAGAAATTTCGAGATCATGTATCTTTAAATTATCAGGATTTGCAAGGTTTTCTAATCCTAAGGACCTAAGATGTGTAAATGTATTTTGTAGATTTTTTTTTGATCCAACTAATATATAGTCAATATTTTCTGGTATTTCATTAGAAAAAAGTGCTTTTAAGATTATTTCCGGTCCAATGCCTGACTCATCTCCGACGCTTAATACTACCTTTAATTTTTTATTTGTATTTTGAAAAATCATAAAAAGTTTTTAAATTTATTTTTTAACTATTTAAATAGCAATTTCTTAAGCCCATTTTATAGTTTTTATAAATTAGTTTATATCCGAGTGTTTCGCATAAAAGTTTATTCGATACTCTTCTATTTTCCATCCAAAAAGATTGAGCAATAGGTGATAATTCATCTTTTGCATCTTCAAACAATATTGGCTTTGGCATTTTTAAACCAAGTAAATCGTAGCAATATTGAATAACTTCTATCTGAGAACATGGTTTATCATCTGCAATATTAATTATTTGGTGAAACTTTAAGTAATTTTTATTTTGTAGTAAATAAATAATTGCATGTGTAATATCAGCTACATGAACTCTTGAAAATACTTGAGCTTTTTTTAAAATAACTCGAATTTTTTGATTTTTGATTGCTTCAAATGTTGATCTTCCAGGTCCATAGATACCCGGTAATCTAAAAATTTGCACGGGCAAGCTAGATTCAATCCATTTTTTTTCGCAATTTAATCTATTAAAACTTCTTTCTTGAAAAGGATTAGGCTCATCTATCTCAGAAACCCAACCACCTTCGGTGTTTCCATATACTCCTGTGGTAGATAAATATCCAACCCATTCAAGTGATAAATCTTGTAATTTACTTTGAAGACTGTCCAATACGGGATCTCTGCCATTTCTGTCAGGAGGAATACAACTAAGAATATGAGTGACTCCATCAAAAATTTCTTCATCAGGAACTACACCGTTTTCACTATTGAAAATAAAACTATTTGGATCTTTGCTTGCAGATCTTGAGCTTGTTAAAACAGTGCAACCAAATTTTCTAATAGTTTTTGCAAAAAAACTACCGCTGAACCCACATCCAAAGATTAAAAATTTGTTTTTATTTCCGAGTTGACTTGCAGGTTTATTCATGCTGGGTTAAAGTAGTACATATGTATTAATTGACGATGAAGACAGCTCTTGAGCCCGATTTAAAATCAAAAACTTTTTATATTATCAAAAGTTATCCCCGTCTTGTAGAGAAAGAAGTAAATGTAGTTAATTTTAAATTCTACCAAAAGTTATTTGTCATTCTTATTTCATTTTCCATAATTTTAATATTCCCAGAATCGCCAAGAGAATTGGAAAATATATGTGAGATTTATAACGCTAAAAAAATATGTAATGTTTGGTAGTCAAGCTGCTTTATATTCTGATTCATCTGTTAAGTAATTTTTATTTTTTACCTTAAAATTTGGATTAGCCCATTGTAATAATCTAATTGCTAATCTTAAATCACCCTCTAACCAAGCTCTTATAGCCATTGCTCGTCGAGGATCGTAAAATTTTTGCTTTCTATACCAATACAAAGCATTTTCATCTGATTTATCTCCATTACAGGAAAGACATGCAGGGACGCAGTTTTCTGTTGTACTTAAGCCTCCTTGGCTTCTTGGTATTACATGGTCAATAGATTCAGATGGTTTTCCGCAATATATACAACTTTTTCCTGTAAACCTATGAATAGATTTTCGCCATTGTCTAAATCTGAACTTTGGACATAAATCCTCTAAAAAAACCGCATCATTAATATGCATTCAGAACATTTAGTTAAATAAATCATGGCTTGAATATATTAAAAGTCAATATTTATTTATGCTTTATTAGTCTAAATTTGCCAGTAAGAATGCGATTTAGTATGTTTAGATACAAAATAGTATTTATTAAATTTTAAAAAAATTATTATTTTTCAAAGCCTTAATAACTGTATCTATCTAGTGTTTCATCAGTAAATGTTTCATCATTAGCTTCTTCTAATTCTTTTTCTAATCTTTTTCTTCTCAATTCTTTATCTTTTTCTTCTTTTTCTTTTCTTTTTTCTTCTTTTTCTAAATCTCGTATTAGTTTTCTATTGGGATGAAGATTATCTAAATATTCAACGCAATAACTCAATTCTTCTTTTTCTCTTATAACTGTTTCTGTTATTTGCGCTGCTGCATTTTTAGGTGAAACTTTGAAAATTCCTCCTTTTTGTTTTTTTATATATGAATAAGCTGCATCCCAACTACTTTCATGGTCATTTCCGCCATCTCTCATAGTACAAAAAATTTCTGCTCCAAATGAACTTGCATTTACTCTTGACGTAGTAAGGGTTATAGGAGTGAAAATTCCCAAAGCTAATAAAATCAGTTTTCTCTTCTTAAATTTTTGCATTAGCCCTTTAACTTCTATTTAAAAATATCTTTTATTATTAATATGTCTATAGAAATTTAAGATTTAATTATTCCAAATATATTCAAGCATTTCACAACTAAAGGAAGAATTAAAAGCACAGTAATTAATCTTACTGCGTGTAGAGTTGCTACTGCAGCTCCCACTCCGTATTCAGATCCTACAAGACTCATTCCGCTAATTCCTCCTGGTGCAGCTCCTAGAATTGTTGTAATGATATCTATATTAAGTAATCTGCTTGTCCATAATCCAATTGCTAATCCAGTAATAACTAAAGTAAAAGTTATTAATATAGCTGGCCTCCATAAATTTTGGATATCAATTAATGAGTCTTTTGTTAATGACGTACCAATGACTGTTCCAATGCCGATTTCTAAAATTGTTCTTGTTCCAATCGGCCACTCTGCGATGTCGACTTTGCCACTTATGCTAAGTAAGCTTGCCCCTATTAACGCACCTGCTAGAGGAGCCGCAGGAATTCCTGTTTTTAGAGCTAAAGCTCCAAAAATACAACCTGCAAAAAGGTAATAGATTAAATTTATGTTAGGCATAAATTTCAAGGATTTCTGAACATAATATTAGAAATTTTTTTTTTTGTTTAAGTTTATAGTCAAATAATATTTTTTGTTTCCTCTCGTAATGTCCCCTTTTGTTGGCATAATATTAACTAAAGCATGATTTTTTATGTCTTCACAAATTTCTTATAAAGATAATAAAAACCGTATCAAGAAAAAATTATCTTTTTTTGAGGGTGGCCACCAGCTCGAAAAATTAGAGTTTGCCCTAGCAATAGCTCAAACCAAAGGTGATGAAAAACAATCAATCGTTCTAAGAAAAAAGATTGTTGAATTAGGTGGAAATGTTGAAGAGCCGGGTACTTAACTTAATTTCCCTCTAGATATTTTGATGCTACTACTAACGCTTCACCTGCTTGTTGTGCTGTAATTTTACCGAGTTTGAGAAGTGTATTACTTATCGCAGAAACTACCGTAATAATATCTCTATCATTCACATAACCTAAATGTCCGACTCTGAATATTTTCCCCTTCAGATGATCTTGACCACCGGCAAGTAGAATATCAAAATTATTTTTTATTGTTTTTCTAAATTCTTCAGCATCAATTCCTTCAGTTTTTATTGCAGTAATTGAAGGACTTAAATATTTTTCGTCAGCAAATAATTTTAGATTTAAAGCCTTTACTGCATTGCTCATAGCTAATTTGTGTTTATTGTGTCTTAGGAAAATGTTATTTAAGCCTTCTTCTCTCATCATTTTTAAAGCTTCATCTAAAGCAAAAACTAAATTAACTGCTGGGGTGTATGGATTACTGTTAGTTAAAAGACTTTTTCTGTAGGATTTTAAATTTAAATAAAATTTTGGCAGATTAGATTTCTCTGCAGCTAACCATGCTTTTTGGCTCATTGCTATAAAGCTAAGCCCTGGAGGTATCATATACCCCTTTTGTGATCCAGAGGCAACGATATCTAATTCCCATTCATCTACTGGTACATTGCAAGCTCCAAGACTTGTAACGCAGTCAACAATAGATAAAGCTGTGTTGTGTGCACGAATATATGAACTGATAGTTTCTAAATCATTAATTACACCTGTTGATGTTTCAGAATGAGTCAAAATAACCGCCTTTATTTCTTTTTGCTTATCTTCCTCTAATATCTTTTTGAATTCTCCTGGATCAAGTGGAGTTCCCCACTCAGAATCAATTTTTATTACTTCAAGACCAAATTCTTTTGCAACTTTTACCCATCTTTCGCCAAATTTTCCATTTTCTCCACAAATTACTTTATCTCCTTTACTTAAGGTATTTATTATTCCAGCCTCCATTGCGGCAGTCCCACTACCAGTGATTGTTAGAACATCATTTTGAGTTTGATGAAGCCACTGTAAATTTTTAGTTGTACTCTCTACGAGATCTTGAAATTCTTTACTGCGATGGCCTATTGGATGCTTACTTAATGCTTGTAAAACTTTTTCTGGAACTGGCGTGGGTCCAGGAATCATCAATGATAATTTTTGTTGTATGGCCACTTTTTATTAAATAGGTCATTCTTAGATTAGTTCTCATTATATATTTTTCAATTACTTGATTTGAAAAAAGGATTTTCTTTACCTTTGTGGGTTGCTGGAGCTGCTAAGTCAGCATTAAATAAACTAGCAGGTTTACCATTTAAGAATTATGAACTAATAAAAATTCCTAATGAAAAAAAAGAAATAAAAATCGAGATTCATTCTGTTGGTTTACTTCAAGATGACTCGCATTCATTAGGAATTACTTTTGCAAAGTCTGGCTTAGATCTTGACATTACACAAAACTTAGAGATATGGACAATAGCCTCTTTAGAAAAAATTTCTTTTAATAATCCTGTTCAAAAAATTCCAATAAATATTATTGCAGGATCTGGTGTAGGCATAAAAGAAGATACATCAGAGATATGCATTTCTAATTTTGCTAAAGAAGTTTTATATGAAAATTTGTTAGATAGTATTCCTGACGGTTTTAATTTGAAATTAGAAATTATTTTCCCAAATGGGGAGTTTTTAGCAGAAAGAACTAGTAATAAGTCATTTGGTATTGTTGATGGATTATCTATTATTGGGACTTCTGCTGAGACTTATTCGAGTGCTTCACCTGATCAATTAGCAGAAGCTAAAAATAATTTAGCTAAGTTAATTCAAAACCCTTTTAAAGGGGAAGTGATATTTGTTATTGGTGAAAATGGGTTAAATTTGGCTAAAACTTATAATGTTAATTTGCCAATTATCAAAGTTGGAAATTGGATAGGACCATTATTAGTTGATGCTGCAATAAAAAAAGTTAAAACTGTAATTCTTTTTGGTTATCACGGGAAATTAATTAAATTAGCAGGCGGTATTTTTCATACACATAATCATTTGGCTGATGCAAGAATTGAGATTCTTATTTATTTAGCCGTTCGAGAAAAGTTACCTCCTGAAATAATACTTGAATTATCTCAGTTAGATAATCTTGAGAATGCATTACAACTTCTTGAGAGATTTAATAAATCTTCAGCTGATAAATTATTCAAGAATTTATCAAATACGATCGAAAAGCGTTCTTCTACTTATGTAAATAGGTATGTAAAAACCGATATGGAAATCGCATCAATTATTTTTGATAGAAAAAGGAAAATTAGGTGGGCTGGAATTAACGGTAATAATTATATTTCTTATTTTCAATGAGATTAATTTGTGAAGCATTATGCTTTTGTAAATAAATTGAGTTAACTTTTATACATGAGTCAAATAATTTTAAAAAAAGAAAGAGATCCTTCAATATTAATTTTGGATTTCGGATCTCAATATTCTGAGTTAATTGCAAGAAGAATTAGAGAAACTAATGTTTTTTCTCTTGTAGTAAGTAATTACATTTCAATTGAGGAAATTAAAAATATTAATCCTAAAGGGATTATTTTGAGTGGAGGGCCAAATTCTGTATATGAACAAAATGCTCCTAAGTGTGATGAAAAAATTTTTAATTTAGGTATTCCTATTCTTGGCATATGCTATGGAATGCAATTAATGGTCAAAGAACTTGGAGGGTCTGTTATTTCAGCAACCAAAAAAGCTGAATACGGTAGAGCTCCAATAAATTTAAACCAAGAATCTGACCTCCTTTCTGATGTAGAAGATGGATCTATTATGTGGATGAGTCATGGTGATTCTATTAATTGTTTGCCTGATGGATTTAATAAAATTGCGCATACCGAGAACACACTCCATGCAGCAATTTCAAATGATTTAAAGAAATTATTTGGTGTACAATTTCATCCTGAAGTTATTCATTCAGAGTTTGGGATGACCGTAATTAAAAATTTTGTTTATAAAATTTCTTGTTGTGTGGCTGATTGGACAACCGAAACCTATATAGAAGAAACTATTCCCAGGATAAGAGCGCAAGTTGGCAATAAAAAAGTTTTGCTTGCTTTATCGGGAGGAGTTGATTCCTCAACTCTTGCTTTTCTTCTTAATAAAGCAATTGGGAATCAACTTACATGCATGTTTATAGACCAAGGTTTCATGAGAAAAGGTGAACCAGAATTTTTAATGAATTTTTTTGATAAGAAATTTAAAATAAAAGTTGAATATATTAATGCAAGAGAAAGGTTTATTGCCAAATTAGAAGGGATTACTGATCCAGAACAAAAAAGGAAAATTATAGGTGAAGAATTTATTAGAGTATTTGAGGAAGAAAGTAATAGATTGGGACCTTTTCAGTATTTAGCCCAAGGTACTCTTTATCCTGATGTAATTGAAAGTGCTGGTACTAATGTAGACCCTAAGACTGGTGAAAGAATAGCTGTAAAAATAAAGAGTCATCATAACGTGGGTGGCTTGCCAAAAGATTTACAATTTAAATTAGTTGAGCCATTAAGAAAACTTTTTAAGGATGAAGTCCGAAAAGTTGGCGCTGCTCTAGGTTTGCCGGATGAAATTATAAAAAGGCATCCATTTCCAGGCCCTGGATTAGCTATAAGAATTTTGGGAGAGGTAAATAATGAAAAACTTAATTGTTTAAGAGATGCAGACTGGATAGTAAGAGATGAAATTAAAAAAGCAGGTCTTTACAATGATATTTGGCAAGCTTTTGCAGTATTGCTACCGGTTAAAACTGTAGGAGTGATGGGAGATAAAAGGACTTATGCATGGCCAATAGTTTTACGTTGTGTATCAAGTGAGGATGGTATGACAGCAGATTGGTCAAAAATTCCTTTTCAGATTTTGGAGAGGATTGCAAATAGAATCGTAAACGAAGTAGATTCAGTTAATAGAGTTGTTTATGATATAACAAGTAAACCTCCTGGAACTATTGAGTGGGAATAGTCCAAAAGTAGAGAACTCAGTTATAGGATAAAAAAGTGTGCTCACCGGAAGATAACTTTTCTTTTTTTACTTATTTGCAATGGATCTGACGTGATTCTGCTCACCTTTGTATCACTCTGAGCAAAATGTGACTGTCTATGGAGAAGTCTTAAAAATGGGTTTTCTCTACATTTTTATTTTTGATTTCTATCTTTTATTCTCTAAAAAGATAATGCGAACTTTCACCCTAAATTTTTTTATTGCGTTTATGACAAGATTAAAAAACTTTTCAAAAACAGTTCTTTTTTAAAGTTTAGTGGCAATTATTTTACTTTTTCTAATGCTGAGGATTTGAACTCTTCAAAATCAAACTTAGTAAATATTATTGCGATATGAATTATGAGTATCTAATTTCTTTGACTGTTAAATAAAAAAATTGCTCAGATTAATATTTGTTTTTTTCAAAGAGAAACCAATTTGAATCATCGCTTTTCAAACAACTATCATGCTTCCAGAAAAAACCATAGTCAATAAGTCGCGCAGATGGATATAAGTCCCAAAACTCTTTAGCGAAGTCTCGTTTAAATAATTTACCTTCATGACCTCTGTATGTCACTTCCGTTGGATAAGGAGAAAAGTATTCATCTATCAGAATATATTTACTTGAATGTTTATACAATTTTGCGTAAAACTCTGGCAGGAGATCAGGATTTTGATGAATAAGAACACCTCTCGAAATGGTAAGTTCGTATTGTTTATTTGAATTCCATTCATAAATGGATCCACACCAACCTTGATGTTTTTTGGTGAGAATTGAAAATGCTTTTTTATTGATTTCGATTCCAAAGGTTTCTGATTTTGGAAAAATTGACTTGATTGCATCAAGATTTAAACCAATATTGGCGCCAATTTCAAGTGCGCTATTAATGCTGATTTTATTTGCAATTAAAATTTTAGAAAAATTATTTACGCAGGAATGGTCTGAGTTCCTCTCAACATAATTATTACCGAAATCACCTGCCCAAAAAATTTCTTGATCTGTTTTCATTAAATAAATTTCAAATTAATATATAAAATTATCATCTTTTTTTTTGATGGACAATAAAAATATATATTATTGCCTTGCGCTAATGTTGATTTATTTTTAAATTTTATTAGTAAAAAAGGTAATTTTTATACTATTTAAGATATCTCAATAGATTTATCGTTTTTTGAATAGTTCAAATATTGTTATTATTAGACATCCATGCCTACCTCATGCTCATTTCATGCTCGCCCAAGAAATGTCTGTTAGTATGACCCAAAGCAACCTTTTCAAAAACTGATGTTTGCTTTTTCTTTTAAAACTAGCACCATTTAATGGGAGTAACTTAACAAATTTTCTAAAAAAATTTAATACTTTATATTGTATGTAAAAAATATTTTTAAATGAGATATAAATTGTAATGAACGAGATTATTAAATTAAGTAGATCTACTGTTGAAAAATATATAAGTTGTCCAAGATGTTGCGTACTTGACAAAAAATATAAAATAAAACCGCCATCACTACCATTTACTTTAAATATAGCTGTAGATAATTTGTGTAAAAATGAATTTGATTATTACAGAAAAATTCAGGAGCCGCACCCTTTGTTTATTGAACATGGTATTGATGCTGTTCCTTTTAAACACAAAGATTTAGAACGTTGGAGAAGTAATTTTCAAGGGATAAGGTATAAGTCAAATCAACATAATTATGATTTTGGTGGAGCTGTGGATGATATTTGGCAGAAAAAAAATGGTGATCTTATTATTGTTGATGTAAAAGCAACATCTAGAAATAATTTTGATTGGTCTGAGACTTTTAATAAATACGAATATGCAAAAGCTTATAAGAGGCAATTAGAAATGTATCAGTGGCTTTTTAAAAAAAACGGTTTTCAAGTAGCTAAAGAAGCTTTTCTTTTATATTTTAATGGAAAAAAAAATGAAGAGTTATTTAATAACCAATTAAATTTTGACGTACATCTAATTAAATTAGATTGTTCTACTTCATGGGTAGAAAAGAAGATAATTGATACCGTTAATTTATTGAGTTCGGATGTTTTTCCAAAACCCTCCTCAAATTGCGAATACTGTAATTATTTAAAGAAGCGTTGGCAGTTATCGATAACTGAATATACATAAAATAATTTTTCAAATTTCTGGAAAAATAGTGAATAAAAGATAATCTTTAATAAGATTATTAAATTAGACTTTTGATAAAATCGAAAAATTCTGAAAGAAAGATAACTAATCATCTTCAACAAGATGTGGTCAAAGTTTCTGGTAAAACAATTTTTATTAATCCTTTTTTATATTGGCGGAGATTTGACGAAAATACTAATAGATGGCTTCGAGAACCTGGTCAAATGTCAGAGGATCAAATTTCACCAAATAGGAACCGTTTTTATCCAGAAATAGAATGGGCTGATTTAAGTCATGAGCAAAAGCTCATAAAAGATGCAACTGTTGAGATGTTTTTAAAAACTCTTGAATTGATCAGTACATTTCATCCTAATCTTAGCTCTGGACAAATATTAGAAGTGGAGAGGAAAATGGCGATTATAAAAAAGATTCCTTTCGAAAAGTGGGTAAAAAAATCTTTCGCCAAAAAAGCGAGATTATTAGAAAATGAAAAAAGAAAATTTCAAAGAGAAAGATTTTTTAGCAGCTGGAGGGAATGGTTGAGTCTTGATAATACTCAAAAAGCAATATTGCCGTTAATCGTTACAATATTTATTTCTTCATTTATTGGATGGTCTTTAGGGATATCAAAGAATAGTTGTAATCCTTATTTTGAACAAAATATAGATCAATTAAATTAATCTGTTCTTGATATTTTTTAAGTATCTTTAGTTAATAGAAATTTGAAAAAATAAATTTCTTATTTAAGATTAAATTAATTGGTATAATTGCTTAAAAAATATAATCTTTATGAGTGAAAATTTAGATTCAAATAATATTGATAATGATGAGTTTAATTTGAACACTGAAGATGGTGACTATAACACTTTAATCACAAAGCTTAAAGAGATAAAATTAACTATTGCTTTATTGGAAAAAAAAATATTTAAATAAATTTTATATTTTTGATAAAAACAAGTCCTAATAAAAAAATCATTTCATTAAAGAGGCAACCTTTAGTCTTAGTTATTTTTTCTTCTATTTCGTTTTTATTGATTCTATTTAGGTTAATTTTTTTACAACTTTTAAATTATGAATCTTTTAAGAAGATGTCAGATGAGAATAGGATCAGACTTATTGCTTCACAGCCAATACGCGGAAGAATACTAGATAAAAATGGTAATGTTTTGGCAGATAGTAGAGTTAAATATTCTTTAATAATAAAGCCTCAATCTATTAAAAAAAACAATTGGGAAAAACATAAATCAAGTATTTCTAAATTGTTAAATATTGATAGTAATATAATTCAAAAAAAGTATTCAGATGGTCAAAAAAATAAAAAACTCTCAGTAAATATTCTTGATGATTTAAATGTTGATCAATTAATAAAGTTCAAGGAAAATGAAAGTAAATTAAAAAGTTTTGAAATAGCTACCAAAGTAATTAGAAATTATCCTTATAAGTCCCTTGCTGCTCATGTAATTGGTTATACTCAGCCAATTACTGAATCAGAATATAAATTCTTATCTAAGAAGGGTTATAAATTAAATGACTTAATAGGAAGAACAGGAATTGAATATTTTTACGAAGATTTTATAAGAGGTGAATGGGGCGGCGAAATGGTTGAAGTAAATTCATTAGGAAATTTTCAAAGATCATTAGGTATAAGACCTCCAGTACAAGGTAATGATATTGAACTAACAATAGATCTTAATCTGCAATTAGTTGCTGAGGATGTTCTTAAAGATAAAAAAGCTGGAGCGATAATAGTGATGGATCCAAGAGATGGTGCAATAAGAGCGATGGTAAGTAGGCCTAATTTTGATTTGAATTTTTTTTCAAAGGATTTTAAGCCTGAAAAAGAATACAATAATATATTTAATTCTTCTGAAAAACCTCTTTTTAATAGAGCATTAAATGCTTATGATCCAGGGAGTGTCTGGAAAATTGTAACAGCTTTAGCTGGCTTGGAAAGCGGAAAATTTCCTAGCGATACCATGTTAGATACAAAACCATGTATAACTTATGGGAGTCAATGTTTTAGAGAGCACAATGATTTAGGTTTTGGGGTAATAGGTTACGAAGATGCTTTAAGAGTGTCTAGTAATACATTTTTTTACCAAATAGGTTATGGAGCAGGAGTTGATGAAATTTATAAGGTCTCTCGAAAGCTTGGTTTTAATTCTTTATCTGGAATTGAAATTTCTGAACAAGAAAATATAGGATTAGTAGCTAGTAGTAAATGGGCTAAAGAAGGTAGAGGATGGGGGCAACCAGGGAGAACTCCTTGGGTTCCAGAAGATATTGCGAGTATGTCTATTGGACAATTTGTTGTTCAAGTAACTCCAATTCAAATAGCTAGAGCATATGCAGCGATTGCTAATGGAGGCTATCTAGTTACTCCACATCTGACTAAAAAAGATGTAGAAAGTCGTTTGGATAAAAAACGTGTTCCAATTGACATTGATCCACAAAATATTCAATTGATTAAAAGTGGTCTCAGGAAAGTAGTAGAGTCTGGCACAGGAGTATCAATTAATTACGGAGTTTCAAATTTACCTCCAGTGTCAGGCAAAACAGGAACTGCTGAAGATGGTGAAGGCGGATTAGATCACGCTTGGTTCGTTTGCTTTACTCCCTCTGAAAAAAGCGAATTACTTATAGTTGCTTTTGCACAAAATACTCCTGGTGGAGGATCTGTTCATGCACTGCCTATGGCTAGAGAAATTTTGAAAGTTTGGAATGAAAAAGAATGAAATTTTATTAGGTTTTAAATCTTTATGTTTTTAGTTTTTTCATTTGTACAAGTCTTTGAATAATATCTTCAATAGTTTTTGTATCTATAGGTTTACTATATGAGGATAAAAGTTGTCTTCCTAATACTTGACTTCCTAAATGCACTAATTGAATGCGTAATGAGGTAAGTAGTTCTAACCCTATGCCACCAGAAAATGTTGCAATTGCAATCGGTTGACCATTAAATAAATTCCTAAAGTCATCTCCAGAAATAGAAAGCCATGCTATGAAGTTGGAGAGAATGGGAGGTATAGATCCATTATATTCAGGAGCACAAATCACCCACTTTTCAATCTTGAAAAGCTTTTTTTTTAAATCTTTTATTTCATTCGGAATATTTTCTTTGCTGTGAATTCTTGGATTAAATAATGGAATATCAAGGGTGGTAAGATCTAAAATTTCAGAACTTATTTTAAGTTCATTACTTTTTTCAAGAAATTTTTCAGAAAGTTCTAGATTTTTACCACAACTAGCCGTAATGATTATTAGATCTTTTGTTTCAGTCATAAATTAGATAAAATAATTTAATAGTTAGCACCTGTTTTGCGGTGATGAACTGCCGTTAGACTATCGGATTTTAGTATATTACCGTGTTGTACTTCGGCGTAAATTACCCAATGATCCCCACATTCCATTCTTTCTTTGACAGAAGCATCTAACCATGCGAGCGATTCAGGAATGATTATCTGCTCATTAGGAGTTAATTCAATATTTATTCCTTCAAATCTATCTTCTCCAGGTGCAAAGGGCTTTGTGAATCTTTTTAAAGGTTCTTTAAAATCTTTTTCACTAAGAATATTTAATGCGAATGAATCTCCTATTTGCAGAAGAGACTCTACCGATCTATCTTTTGCTACTGCAATACTTAACCCGGGCGGAGAAAAACTTGCTTGACTAACCCAAGATGCAAGCATAGCTCCTTTAATATTATTCTCATCTTTGCCTTTAGAGGCTGTAAGGACACAAAGAGAACCAATTACTCTCCCAAGAGCTTGTAGCTTTGGATCAGTTTTGCTTGTAATCATTCCAGTATCTGATTTTCTGGGTTTTTTCTTTGCTTTTTTTATGATTTTTCTTCCAAAGTGAGTTCCTATTTCTTCTAACTCTTTAATCTTTGGTTTATTTGGACTGAATTTAATCCTTATAGGGTCAAAACTAAACTTAAAACCACCGTCTTTTAATTTTGTTTCAAGTAAATCTATAGCTTCGCCGCTCCAGCCAAAACTCCCAAAAATCCCCACTGGCTTATCTCTATTACCCTCTGCTAATAATGTTCCTAGTGCACTAACTATTGGAGTTGGAGCGTGACCACCCAATGTTGGTGAGCCTATTAAATATCCATCAGCATTTTGGATAGATTTTACAAGTACATCATTAGGTGTAAATTCACAATTAATACTTTCAACTTCTACAGAAGTTCTATTTATCCCTTTAGCCAATGCATCACCTATTGAGGCTGTATTTCCATATGCACTTGCATATATCAGAGCGATCTTAGGATTATTTGTTGAGAGATTCTCTCCCCATCTAATATAGTCATTTAAAAAACTTTTTAAGCTGTATTCGATCGCGGGACCATGTAATGGTGCAATAGTTTTAATGTCATAATCTGAAATTTTTTCAGTTATTGATACTACTTGATTAGACATTGGTGCCATCAAGCAATCATAAAAATGTTTCCTATCAATTTCTGTACTAACTCGATTCGTTTCAGACCAATATTTAGTTGCAATGTGTGCAGAGAAAATTTTTTCACTAAGAAGTATTTCTTGATTACGTTCATAAATTATCAGGCCACCAGGCCAACGTGCTGTTGGTATAGGAATTAACTCAAGTGAAATGTTATCTAATTCTAAATTATGTTCTTTTTTGATTATGTTTATTTCAGGTAATTGAATTTCAATAAAGTTTTCTAAGGTAGGATTTCTTTGATTCCAAAGTTCGCTAATAAGTTTATAACCTGGATTAGAGCAAGTAATAGTTGTGTTTTGAAATTGGGTACTTATATTTTTTATAGTTTCAATAATTTGGGGATTAATATGACCAGAAATGAAGTTGATTTTATCTAATTTAAATTGATCGCAAAACTTTGAGATTACTTTATTAAAGGTATTTAAATATTGTTTTTCAGGTGGATGAATAATAAAAAGTTCCTCATGACTTCTAATAAAAAAAGTATTAAAAGAGGTTCCTTTTTCAAGGTTAAATTCAAGTTCAAATCTTTCTTTATTTTGGTCTAAGAATCTTACACAAGAAAAATTTTCAGTAATTTCAAATTCTGATAAATTTTGATTTTCTGCAACTAAGCCTATATTAATATCTGACATTTCAAAGACTTATTTTTTAATAGTGATTAGCAACTTTTCTGTGATGAACTGCTGTCTTACATGATAAGTCAGAAACATTACCATTTTCAACAATTCCGTAAATTATCCAATGGTCTGGAGTCTCTAGTCTTGAACTGACTTTACAATCTAAAAAGGCGAGTGAATCTGAGAGAACAGGTCCTCCTTCAGCGATGTTGCTAATTACATCTACATCCGCAAATCTATCAGCTCCAGGGGCAAATCTTTTTAAAAAATGTCTGAACATTTTTTGATAGTTATCTTCTCTCAAGATATTCACAACAAAACCTTTACCAACTTGCATATATGATTCAATAGCTCTATCTTTTGCTACTGCAACTGTAATACCTGGTGGTGAAAAGCTTGCTTGACTAACCCAACTTGCGACCATTGCACTTTGTCTAAATGTTGAACCTTCCCCTTGACTAGCTGTTACTACATATAATCCTCCACTTAATCTACCTAACGCTTTATCTAAATTTGAATCAAGGCTCTTCATAGAGGCAATATTCTTCTTTTTATTGATCAATTGACCCAAATCAGTTCCAGCCTCTTCGAATTGTTGATAAACAATCGGATCTGGAATATTTTTAACTCTTAAGGGAGAGAAAGCTTCTTTTTGACCAAGTTCTCTTAATTTATTTGCTAAGGAATCTATAGGTTCATCATTTCCACCAAATGCATCATAAACTGCAGTAAATTGTTTTGGCTTAAGTGCTGCAAATAAAGTACCGAGAGATTCTTTTAATTCATTATCTGAGTTTACAGGCCATGTGGGAATGACTACTGCTTTTGATTCGGAAATTAAACTTGTTAATTCTTGCGGGTCAGAAGATCTTAAATCTATTAATTGAACCTGTGCATCTGCTTTACTTATTCCATGAGATATCGCTTGACTGAGTCGATCACAATAACCATAGTCGCTTATGTAGCAGACTGACACAAAATCATTGCCTTTGCTTTTATTGCTACTCCATTCTAGATATTTTCCTTTCCAAAAATTGACCTGATTATGGAGCAAAGGCCCATGACCAACAGCTATTGTTTTTAATTCAGGTAGTTTATCTATTCTTTTAATTGCCTGCATAACGCTTCTAGCGTTTGGACCCATAAGGCAATCGTAATAAAAACGGAAATCATCGTATATTTCTTTTTGATCAGTGTCAAAAAATTCGTCAGAACAATAATGGAGTCCAAAAGCATCGCATGTATAGAGAACATTTGTGCTGTGATCATATGAAAATATGGTATCTGGCCAATGCAAATTTGGTGCACTTATAAATTCAATATTATGTTCTAAACCACTATTAGGATTAGTTCCGAGATTTAAAAACTCTCCACTCTTAACCTCTAGACGTTTAAAGGGAATATGTATTTGGTCTTCAATAAATTTAAGTGCTAATTTTGATCCAACTACTGTGATATTTTGGTTTAATTCTAAAAGATTACCTATTAAACCAGAATGATCAGGTTCTGTATGGCTAGTAATTAGATAATCAACTTCTTGCGGATTTACCTTTTTCAGTAATTCTTCAAACCATAATTCTTCGAACTTTGCGTGACTAGTATCAATGATTGCTAGTTTCTCGCCTTTAATAATAAAACTATTGTAAGTAGTTCCATTTCTTAAACCAAATTCAATATCAAATCTACTGCGATCCCAATCCAAAGATCTTATGGCACAAGAATCATCAGCAAAGTTTTGAGATTGAACCGTCAACTTGTCATTAGTTTGTGCCAATTTAGAATTACTTGTCTGGGCAGAGGCTATCATAGAATAATTAGCTTTATAAATTAACTTTAGTTATATAGAATATAAATTCGCGTGATTATCTTTGCGAAATAACCGAAATTACGCTTTTCTTTAATTTTTAATCTTCTTATTCTGGATAAATGACATCTCAATTAATTAAAAAAATAGTTACTGGAGATGAGATAAGAAATGCTTTTTTAAAATTTTACAGTGAAAAATTACATAAAATCATTCCAAGTGCATCTTTGATTCCAGATGACCCTACGGTTATGCTCACAATTGCTGGAATGCTACCTTTTAAACCAGTTTTTTTAGGTTTAAAAGAAAGACCATCAAAAAGGGCTACATCTAGCCAAAAGTGCATCAGAACAAACGATATAGAAAACGTTGGAGTTACAGCTAGACATCACACTTTTTTTGAAATGCTTGGTAATTTCTCTTTTGGAGATTATTTTAAACGAGAGGCTATTCAATGGGCTTGGGAATTAGTTACTAATATTTATCAACTTTCTGTTGAAAATATAATTGTGAGTGTTTTTCACGAAGACGAAGAGTCTGCAAAAATTTGGAGAGATGAAATTGGTATTCATCCAGATAGGATAGTCAAACTAGGTGAGGAAGATAATTTTTGGTCATCTGGCAAAACAGGTCCATGTGGACCTTGTTCAGAACTTTATTATGATTTTCATCCTGAAAAGGGTCTGCAGAATATTGATCTAGAAGATGGAGATCGTTTTATTGAATTTTATAATCTTGTTTTTATGCAATATAATCGTGATCCTAATGGAAAATTGACAGATCTAAAATGTAAAAATATTGATACAGGAATGGGTCTTGAAAGGATGGCTCAAATACTGCAAAAAAAGCAAAATAATTATGAGACAGATTTAATTTTTCCTATTATTCAAAAAATTTGTGAGATTGCAAATATTGATTATTTTTCTTCAGATGATAAAAACAAAATTTCTTTAAAAATCATTGGTGATCATACAAGAGCTGTTATTCATTTAATTTCTGATGGAGTATCAGCAAGTAATCTTGGTAGGGGATATATATTAAGAAGGCTTATTAGAAGAATGGTCAGACATGGCAGATTATTAGGTATAACAAATGAATTTTTACCTCATATTGCTACTGTCGGAATTAACTTAATGCAAAATAATTATCCTGATTTAAAAAATAATAATGATTTAATTTTGAATGAGATAAAAATTGAAGAAATAAGATTTAGGGAAACTCTTGAAAGAGGAGAGAAATTGCTAGATGATTTAATTTCTTCAGGTCAGAAATTAATTTCTGGTTTTAAAGCTTTTGAACTTTATGATACTTATGGATTTCCTCTAGAACTTACTGTAGAAATTGCTGAAGAACATAGTATCAGTGTTGATGTAAAGGGTTTTGAAAAAGAAATGAATGTACAAAAAGAGAGAGCTAAAGCTGCTTCAAGCAATATTGATTTGACATTAGAGGGATCATTAGAGCGAGAAATAGATCTTTTTAACAAAACTGTTTTTAATGGTTATAAGTCACTCCTTTCGGAAGCTGAAATAAAGGGTATATTCTTGGATTCAACATTAGTTAAGGAAGCATATGAAGGTCAGAAAGTTTTAATTGTTCTTGATCAGACAACTTTTTATGGAGAATCTGGCGGGCAAGTTGGTGATATTGGAACGATATTTTCAAACGATGTTGAGGTCTTGGTTGATAATGTCATGCGAAAGAAAAATGTTTTTTTACATTATGGAACGATCAAAAAAGGAAAATTAACTATTGGACAAAAAGTTAAGACTAATGTTAGCTCCTCTAATAGAGCTAAGGCTGCTGCAAATCATACAGCTACTCATTTATTACAATCTGCACTTAAATCAGTTATTAATGAAAGTGTTGGACAGAAAGGTTCATTAGTAGCCTTTAATAAATTACGATTTGACTTTAATTCCTCTAATCCTATTTCTAAAGATCAAATTTCTAAGATTGAGACTTTAGTTAACTCTTGGATTATGGAAAATCATGCCCTAGAAATAAAAAATATGTCCAAGAGTGAGGCTCTTGAAAAGGGCGCAGTCGCCATGTTTGGAGAAAAATATGATGATGAAGTGCGCGTCGTTAATGTACCAGGAGTTTCAATGGAACTTTGTGGTGGCACACATGTTAAAACTACATCCGAATTAGGTTCTTTCAAAATAATTAGTGAGGAAGGAATCTCAGCTGGAGTCAGAAGAATCGAAGCATTATCAGGCCAATCAGCATTAGACTATTTCAGTGATAGAAATGCATTAGTAAACCAACTAAGTGATTTGTTAAAAGCAAATCCTAATCAACTTTTTGAAAGGGTTAATAATTTGCAAGCAGAGCTTATTAATAAGAATAAAGAGATACAAAAAATGAAAGATGAAATTGCATATTTTAAATGCTCTTCTATAAAATCATCCGCAGAAATAGTAAATTCTTTTTCAATTTTAGTAAATCAGATTGATGGCTTAGATGGGAATTCTTTGCAATCTGCAGCACTTAATTTAACTTCTCATTTAGGAAATAAAGCAATAGTGATTCTTGGGGGAATACCAAATCCAGAAAATAGAAAGTTATTATTTGTAGTTTCTTTAGGTGATGATGTAGTAAAAATAGGATTGCATGCAGGTAAATTAATTAATGAGATTGCAAGAATTTGTTCAGGAGGTGGAGGAGGAAAGCCTAACTTTGCTCAAGCAGGTGCTAAAGATATTGATAAGTTAAGTGATGCTTTAGATTATGCTAAAAATTATTTGCAAAAAACATTAGCTAATCATTCTGATAAATAACTACTTTTTCTGAGACTAATTTCGATTTGATCCATTAATTTCCTTGATTCTTCAATAGTTAATTTTTTTTGATCAATTGCTGATTCAGTATTAATTCTTATAGATTCAACCAAAGAAGCTGAACTGTAATCTAATAATTGTAAAATTTCAGATTTACTGTCCTCTTTAATAATATTTCTGACCTTATATGAATTATCTTGATTTATGTCTATATGAACAATGTTGGTATTGCCAAATAAATTGTGCAAGTTTCCTAATGCTTCTTGATATGCTCCAGTCATAAAAATTCCAATTAGGTAATCTTTATTTTCTTCTGGCTTATGCAAATTTAGTAGTGATTTAATTTTTCCATTATCAATAAAATTGTTTAGTTTCCCATCTGAATCACAAGTTAAATCTGCAAAGTTGCCTTTGCAGAACGGCTCCTCTAAGTGCCTATGTATTGGTACTATTGGAAAAATCTGATTTATTGCCCAGCTATCAGGAATAGATTTAAAGATAGATAAATTTGCATAATAAGTTGATGCAAGAGTTTCTGTAATTTCAGATAAATCAGGGTGATTGATTTCATCATTATTCAGGTTATTAGAAATTTCTTTTGCACAAGCCCAAGTAAGTTCTTCGGCATAAGCTCTTTCTGCCAAACTTAAAAATCCTAATCTAAAAGCAACTAAGCAATCTTCTTTAAACTTTTTTGCATCATTCCATAGTTCAATTATTTGAGATAAATTTATTTTTTTATTTTTAAGTTTTTTTAATTCATAGAAAGTATCAAGTAAATTTGAAATTATTAATTGTTGATTTTTTTTATCAAAAATTTGTAGTTTGGAACTGACATGACTTGTTCCTAAGACATTAAAAATTAGAACTGAACAATGACTAATTATTGCTCTTCCACTTTCTGAGATTATGGTTGGATGCTTGATATTATTTAATTCACATGAATCCTTAATAGTTGCAATTACATCGTTAGCATAATTTTGGAGAGAATAATTAGTAGAAGTGTTGGAGGAGGTTTTAGTTCCATCAAAATCTATTCCTAATCCACCCCCAACGTCGATATATTGCATTGGGGCTCCTAGTTTGCATAGTTCAACATATATTTGACTCGCTTCTTGTAATGCGTCTTTGATCACAGCAATATCACTTATTTGACTGCCTATATGAAAATGGAGCAATTTCATTTCGTTGATAAGATTTGCTTCTTTTAGTTCTTTTATTGTCAACATAATTTCTGGGATTGATAATCCAAATTTGGAATTATCTCCAATAGATTTACCCCACCTACCACTACTTTTACTTGATAACTTTGCTCTAATTCCTATCAATGGAGTCGCGTTAAGTTCTTGAACTGCTTGAATAATTCTTTTTACCTCGTCTCGTTGTTCAATAACTATTATTGGATTTTTGCCGAGTTTTCTGGCCAAAGTAGCAATCTCAATATATTTTTTATCTTTATATCCGTTGCATATTAATAATGAATTTTGGTTTTCAAGAAGTGCAAGGCCAATTAATAGTTCTGATTTACTTCCTACTTCTAAACCAAAATTCCATTGGCTACCAAACTCTATTATCTTTTCTAGGACATTTTTCTGTTGATTACATTTGACAGGAAAAACGCCTTGATAAATGTTCTTATATTTATAGGTTTTTATTGCTTTTAAAAAAGAGTCATGTAATGCATCTATTCGATCTTTCAAGATATCATTAAATCTTATGATTAATGGAGGATTTATTTCTCTACTCTTAAGTTCTTTGACAAGCTTAAAAAGATCAATCTTATTTTCAGATTTTATATCTTTAGTTACTGATATATTTCCTTTGGAATTTATAGAAAAATATTTATCTCCCCATTTGTCTATGTTATAAGTCGAAATACTATCTTCAATAGTCCAAATATTCTTTAATTTTTTCGGCTCAAAATTGGTCAATTTATTTCTTAGTGATTAATAAATGTTTTTGAAAATAACTTAAAACAATATCTTTTATTTTAATGATTACTTGCCAAGTTACCACCCAAAAGTTGAATATACATAGAGTGATTATTAACTAAATGACTAAAGAGAGAACCTTTATTGCAATTAAACCAGATGGAGTTCAAAGAGGATATGTTTCTGAGATTATTGGCAGATTTGAAAAAAAAGGATTTAAATTGGTTGGATTAAAGCAATTAATTCCTTCAAAAGAACTTGCTCAAAATCATTATGGTGTACATAGAGAAAGACCCTTTTTTGGTGATTTAGTAGACTTTATTTCAAGCGGCCCTGTTGTAGCAATGGTGTGGGAAGGCGAAGGAGTTATTTTGAGTGCTAGAAAACTAATAGGTGCAACAAAACCTCTGGAAGCAGAGCCTGGAACAATTAGAGGCGATTTAGCTATTGATATTGGGAGGAATATTATTCATGGTTCTGATGGAGAAGATACAGCAAAATTTGAAATTGATCTATGGTTTAACGAAGAGGAATTATGTCAGTGGGAAACTTCTGATTCGCAATGGCGATCTGAAAATTAAAATTTAAATCGCAAATCTATCTAAACTAAATTTTTCTAAAAAGCTTTTCTCTATTTCTTTGAGATTTTTATTTTGAACTATTTTCAAAAGAAGATCACTCGTTATTGCAGAAAATAAAACTCCATTTCTGTAATGTCCTGTAGCTATATAAAGATTTTCAATTTTTGATTTTCCAATTATTGGTTTTAGATCTGGTGTGCAAGGTCTAAAGCCCCACCAATGTTCCATTTGTGGCCAATTAATAGCTTCTGGCAATAAAGAGCGAATGCCTTCTTGCAGTTGTTTTATTCCATTAGGAGTATTACCTTGATTAAATTTTGAATCTTTTTCAACTGTCGCTCCAACTATAATAAGTCCATCATCACGGGGAACTAGATAAGTTTTTGGACCAAAAATAACCCTTTTCAAAAAATTTGTTGGACCTTGTATTGATAGCATTTGTCCCTTTACAGGAAAGACTGGAATCTTATTAAAAATTTTTTTACTCCACGCACCGCTGCATATAATTGCTTTTTCGCAGTTAATTTTTTTTATTTCCCCAGTGGCACATAAAACTGTTGCACCTGTAATTTTGTTTTTTTCGAATGTCAAATCCTCTACTTCTGATCCCTCTTGAAATTCGACTCCATTCAAGGAGCATGCTCTCTCAAGAGCACGCATCAGTTTTCTTCGGTTATCTATTTGACCATCTTGCTCAAAAAGTAAACCATGTTTCCAAATAGAATTCATTCCATTGATTTCTGTTTGAAGATCTTTGTGATTTAAATATTTTCCATATTCATAAGTGGGAAACTTTTCAAGATCTTCTTTGTTTTTAAAAGGAACTACTATGCCACATTTTTTTAAACCGCATTTAATATTACTATCTTGTTCAATACTTCGTATCCACTTTGGAATTAGATTTTGACTTTCTTGGCCAAATTTTAGTAATTCATCTTCGAGCCCTTCGGCATGAGTAGCTAACATTCCTGCAGCAACAAATCCAGCCGATTCATTTCTGTTTTTGCTTAAAACTAAAACTTTGAAGTTATTTCTAGAAAATTCATAAGCAATAGATAAACCCAAAAGTCCGCCTCCAATTATTAATATTGAATTTTTGGTTTCTTGTGCCATTTAAAAATTAATATTTTTATTTGTGTTTTGGTCCTCTTTTCCTTTATATCCAATAATATTAATAAAGAGACTTTTAATAATGAACAATTTGGAATCTTGGGAAGCTGTGATTGGTTTGGAAACTCATGTACAGCTTAATACGAAAAGTAAAATATTCACATCTGCGTCAACAGCTTTTGGTGATGCACCTAATACCCATATAGATCCTGTAGTTTGTGGGTTGCCAGGAACTCTTCCAGTTCTGAATGAGACCGTTCTTGAGTATGCTGTAAAAACTTCTTTAGCATTAAATTTAAACGTTGCAGAACATTGTAAATTTGATAGAAAACAATATTTTTATCCTGATCTTCCTAAAAATTATCAAATTTCACAATTTGATGAGCCACTAGCTGAAAATGGTTGGTTAGAGGTTGAAATAATTGAAAAGGACAAAGAACCTTATATCAAAAAAATTGGTATAGAAAGGCTACATATGGAAGAAGACGCTGGAAAACTAGTCCATTCAGGAAGTGATAGATTAGCTGGGTCTAAGTATTCTTTAGTTGATTACAATCGTGCCGGAATAGCACTTTGTGAGATTGTAAGTAAACCAGATATTCGATCAGGTAAAGAGGCATCTGAATATGCTTCAGAGATTAGAAGAACAGTTAGATATCTAGGGGTATCAGACGGAAATATGCAAGAGGGTTCATTACGCTGCGATGTCAATATTTCAGTTAGAAAAGGACCTAATGCTCCTTTTGGTACCAAAGTGGAAATAAAAAATATGAATTCATTTTCTGCAATTCAAAAGGCTTGTGATTATGAAATAGCCAGACAAATAGAAGTTTATGAAAATGGAGGAAAAATTTTCCAAGAAACAAGGTTATGGGATGAAGCTAAGCAATTAACGAAAAGTATGAGATTAAAAGAAGGTAGCAGTGACTATAGATATTTTCCTGATCCTGACTTAGGTCCAATTGAAATAACAAAAGCCCAACAAGAAATATGGTTTAAAGAACTACCAGAATTACCTTCAAAGAAAAGATATAAATACATAAGTCAATTTGGGTTGTCTGCATATGATGCAAGGGTAATTTCTGATGAAATAAGCATGGCAAACTTTTTTGAAGAAACAGTAGCAAATGGTGCTGAGGCTAAACTAGCTTCAAATTGGGTAACAAGTGATATTGTGGGCTATTTAAAATCAAACAAACTAAGTTTTAGTGAATTAAAGCTTAGTCCTGCAAATCTTGCTGAAATGATTAACATGATTTCAAAAAATATAATTAGTGGAAAAATTGCAAAAGAAATTTTACCTGAACTTATTCAAAAAAATATTTCCCCGAAAAAATTAGTTGAAGAAAAAGGGTTGGCAATGATATCTGATTCTTCAAGTATTTCACCAATAATTGATGCACTTATAAATGAACATCCAAATGAAGTTCAAGCATTTAAAAATGGCAAAACTAAGTTACTTGGTTTTTTTGTTGGTCAACTTATGAAAAGAACAAAAGGTAAAGCTGACCCTAAACTCGCAAATAAACTTCTTATGGAAAAATTAAATAGCTAAAGCTTAAAGAAGCTCTTTTATCGTATTGATCCATTTATTTTGATCATCCGAATTCTCTAAAATAATATCTGAGAGTTTTCTTTTTTCTTCAAAACTTAATTGAAAATTTATCAATTCATATGCTTCTTTTTCGCTAATTTTATCTCTTGTGATAAGTCTGTTTTTTTGTATTTCTTTAGGACATTTAACTAACCATATTTCAGTGCAAATATCTTCAAATTTTGCTTCAAACAATAATGGAATAACCAATATTATAGTTTGATTATTTCTGTATTGACTGCATTCTTTTATCATTCTTTCTTTAATTAAGGGGTGAAGTAGTTTTTCAATCCATTCCTTGCTTGCTGAATGTTTAAAAATAATGTTCCTTAAAAGTTTTCTGTCTATTTCCCTTGCTGAATTACTTTTATTATCAATAATTTTATTTCCAAAATAATCTAAAATTTTCTTATATCCATATGTGTTTGGTTTGATTAATTCTCTTGAAAAATGATCTGCATCTAATATTGGTATGTTTTTATGTTTTCTTATGTAATTAGTTATGGTTGTCTTCCCACTTGCAATACCTCCTGTTAAACCAATCCTTCTTTGGTTGTTTTTTAATTTTTGAAGAATATCCATATAATTAATAATAATCTAATTACTTAGTTTCTTTAGTATTAAAGAGTAGTTAGTATGAATTAAAATACCAAAAAGTTTGAGCCAGTTAGATTCCAATTGGTCGTTTGCTGATGACAGTAAGGTAACACCCAAGGGGTTTCTTTTTGCTGGGATATCTGCTGGTTTAAAAGCTTCTAATAAAAAAGATTTAGCACTAATACTCGCTCCAGAAGGAAGTATTTTTAGTGGGATGTTTACTCAATCAATAGTTCGAGCTTCTTGTGTGGATATTTGTGAGCAAAGGATTAAAACAACTTCAGGTTTTGGAAGAGCAATACTAATTAATTCTGGTCAAGCAAATGCATGTACAGGAAATCTTGGTATTCAACATTTTCAAATTGCTACAGGAAAGATTGCGGAACTTTTAGGAATAAAAGAAGAAGAAGTTTTAATGTGCTCAACTGGTGTAATTGGTGTTCCAATACAAATAAATGATTTAGTAAAAAATTTACCGAATTTAGTTAGTGATTTAAAAAGTATTAATTTTAAAAATGCAGCAGAAGCAATTTTAACTACTGATTTGACTTTGAAAAAAGTGTCAATAGAGACGATTATTCAAGGTAGAAAAATAAAAATAGCAGGATTTGCAAAAGGTTCAGGAATGATTTACCCCAACATGGCTACAATGCTTGCTTTTCTAACCTGTGATGCGGGTATTCAAAAAGAAGAATGGGACAAAATGATTGCTATTGCGGTTCAAAAATCTTTTAATGCAATATCAGTTGATGGAGAGACAAGCACAAATGATTCTTTTGTTGGAATAAATGCAGGAGAGAAAATTGAAAAAAGGTTTTTTCCAATTATCCAACAAGGGATTGATATTGTATGTCAGAACTTGGCAAAAAATATTGCAAGGGATGGAGAGGGAGCAAATTGTTTATTAGAAGTTTTGGTTCAAGGAGCAAAAAATACAGATGATGCAATTATGCTCGCGAAATCTATTTGTAATTCTGCCTTGGTAAAAACTGCGATACATGGTTGTGATCCAAATTGGGGACGAATCATTTCTGCTGCAGGTAATTCTGGAGTTAAATTTAGTTTAAATGAGGTTGACTTGTATATAGGAAACGCCCACATTTTGGAAAAAGGCAAGTTAAATAAATATGATCCACAAAAAGTCACAGACTATATTAAGTCCAGAATGAAAGGTAGATATTTGGTAGATGATATTGTAAAAATTATGATTAATCTAAATTCTGGCGAATCGAAAGGCACAGCTTGGGGGTGCGATCTTTCTAAAAAATATGTTGAAATAAATAGCGAATATACTACTTAAGTTTTAGTAAATCTAATGGTAGATATTCATTCATATAAAGAAACAGTATTGTTAAAGTTCCAATTACAGAGCCTAAAAAACCTCCAAAAAAATTAACTAATAATCCAGATTGTCTAATTATTGCTTCTTCGTTTTTTTCTTCTTCAAAATTAGGAGAATCAACTACTTTTAAGCGCTTATTTGTTGTTGGTTGTTTAAGTTGTTGGTGTCGGATGAGGGCTTCGAAATCAGGCATGGAATTTGTGAGGCAATTGAACAATAAGCAGACCAGCCCGTCATTCGACGAGGATCTGATCTACCTAAATCGTCTACAGCTTCAAATACAGCATTCCCCGAGGCTTCTGCTTTATCAAATGCTGAAAGCAAGGGTATAAATGTATCAAAAACATATAAACCAAAATTTTCTAGAGCTGCTTTGGCTTGTTGCGCTGCTTTTTGCTGTCTAAAATCAACTTTTACTATTACTACAGCATGGTTAACTTTTAAGTTGCTTAATAAATTAGCTAGTTCAACAGTTAATTCTACTGATCTTGCTTTTGCAGTTGTA
This sequence comes from Prochlorococcus marinus XMU1405, assembly GCF_017696275.1. NCBI lineage: Bacteria > Bacillati > Cyanobacteriota > Cyanophyceae > Synechococcales > Prochlorococcaceae > Prochlorococcus > Prochlorococcus marinus. Next base: position 55,843 of record NZ_JAAORF010000001.1, read on the forward strand.
GGTAAGATAACTAAATCTGAACCATACGCCAAGTGTTTAAGTTCTTCTTGATCACTGCTAGCCTGGCCATCAGTTATTACAATCTCTGATGATCTTGATGCTTTAGCAGCTGAACTGACGGGGAAAACTGGAAATGAAAGATTGCCTCTTGATGCGTATGCTAAAGCAGATCTATTCTTGTCGGCATCGACTATGCAAACTTTTTTACCTTCAGAATGCCAAACACTAGCAAGGTGAATACTTGTACAGGTCTTGGCTACCCCCCCTTTTTGTCCGCAAACGGTAATGAACAATTTTTTATTTTTATTTCTCTTACTTTGGAGAATAATTTCCTAATGTCAAGAGAAATTGATTTTTAATGCTTTAAAACTTATTTTTTGAAATATTTTAAAGAAGTTAATATTTTTAGATAACCTAATAAAGTTCTTTATTTAAATTTGCTAGTGAAGAAAAGAATTGGATTAGGTACGTGGTCTTGGGGGAATAAGCTTTTCTGGAATTACCAATCTACAAATGACGATGATTTACGTGAGACATTTAATGAAGCGTTACGAAGGGGATTCGATCTAATTGATACCGCAGATTCTTACGGTACTGGGAATCTTCAGGGTAGAAGTGAATTGTTGATTGGAAAATTTTTACTAAATACTCCTTCAGCAAAGAAAAAACGAATTCAAGTAGCAACCAAACTTGCACCTTATCCCTGGAGAATAGGAAACAGAGGTTTGAATAAACCTTTTTTGAAAAGTTTAGAGAGACTTAATAACAAATTAGATGTAGTGCAATTACATTGGTCAACTGCAAAATACAATCCTTGGCAGGAATTAGGGCTGTTGAATAATCTTTGTGATTTAAAAGATGAAGGCTTTGATTTTCAAATAGGCTTATCAAATATAGGCCCTAAAAGGTTGATGAAATTAATTAATTTCCTAGCAAAAAGAGATCAGAGCCTAAAAAGTGTTCAAATACAGTTTTCTTTGCTTGCCCCCGATTTAGGAAAACAATATCAGGTAAAAAAGATTTGCGACGAAAATAATATTGATTTCTTTGCTTATAGTCCTTTGTCTTTTGGAATACTTTGTATTGATCCAGATAAAGAACAGAATAAAGAAAAAAGTTTTATTCGCAGTGCATTATTTGAAAACTATAAAAAACCAACATATGAATTGCGGAGGTGTTTAAAAAGAATTGCAAATCAAAGATCAGTTTCCCAAGCGCAAGTAGCAATTAATTGGTGTTGTTATCAAGGAGCTATTCCGCTCGTTGGAATGCGAAAAAAATCTCAAGTTATAGATGTATCGAATGTATTCAAGTGGAATTTAAATAAAAGTGAATTTAAAGTACTTCAGGAATTGTCAAAAAAATGTTTAAAAAAAATGCCAAAAAATCCTTTTTCAAGCATTTAATTAAATTTTTAGCTAGATATTTTCTTATTTTTTTTTATTTGAAAACCACTATTCCATAGTTCATTGGGAAATTTTTCGCCAGTGAATCTAATAACTTTTGGTTTGAGATTTATTATCAGGTCATTCAGTTTTTTATTAGATTCCATTTTGCAAGATTCGATTTTTTAATAAGATAAATTAATTTAAAACTTATCTTCTCAGTATTTATACTTATAAAATTAAAAAAATTCTTTTTAATACAAGCATTTGCAGCAATATTTACAAACTAATAAATTATCTATTACAACTTCTTGGTTATCTAAAAAAGTGGAGTCCTTCCAGACTCCTCGTATCATTTGGTTGATAAGGCTGATATAACCCCATCTCCTTTAGGATCAAGCGGCAACTGGTGCTGTTTGACGGGAGAAACTAACGATTTTGTTAGCATTTGTGTTTTTGCTCTAACCGAGCCGGCTTCAGTCACCTTCCTTATGCCCCGTCGAAACCATTACAACCCCAAATAGTGGAGTTGAGCGGAATCGAACCGCTGTCCGAAACATCGGTTGAGATCACCTAGTCCAATTGGACATTTATATTCTGACAGGCAAAATGGTTATTGAATAGTTTTTTTACTAAGTTTTATCTTATATGAATGTAGTGGCATCATCTCCGGAGGGACTAGAGAAATCTTTAGCAGAAGAAATTTCAAATTTAGGCGGCTTTAATATTAATACTTATAAAAGATTTATTAATTTTGAATGTGATTTTGAAACTTTTTATAGAGTTCATTTCTATTCCAGATTAGCTTTTCGTTTTTATAGAGAAATTGCAAGTTTTAATTGCTATGACAAGCAATCTTTATATGCGGGGGTAAGAGATTCATTTGATTGGTTAAATTGGTTGCACTTTGATAAAACGTTTAATGTTCAAGTAACTGGGAGAACATCTTCTTTAAGTCATACTCATTTCACAGCTCTTGAAGTAAAAAATTCTATCACTGATTTGCAACAGGCAGTTTGGAATAAAAGATCAAATATTTCTCTAGATAATCCTGATTTGATAATTCATCTGCATTTAAATAATAATAAAGCAATTCTCAGTCTTCAAAGCAGCGTAGAAAGCTTACACAAAAGAGGCTATAGACCCGCAATTGGAAATGCTCCATTAAAAGAAAATTTAGCTTCTGGATTGATAAATATGACTCAATGGAATGGCAAAGTTCCATTAATAGATTTTATGTGTGGTTCGGGTACTTTTTTAATTGAGGCAGTCAACCAATTCCTTGGAGTTCCCATAAATATTGATCAGGTATATCTTTTTGAAAATTGGTTAGACTTTAGGCAAGATATTTATCTTAATGAAAAAAATAAGGCAAAAAATAAAATTATAAATTATGAAAAATTGCCAACAATAATAGGGTGTGAAATTAATAAAAAGGTCTTTGAGCAGGCGAATCTAAACATATCCTTAGCTGGACTCGAGAATTATATTGAGCTTATCAATAAAGATTTTTTAGAACTCCAATTAAGTTGCACACCTGGGATCATCATATGTAATCCTCCTTACGGCAAAAAATTAGGCGATGAAAATGAATTGATTAGTTTATATGAACAAATGGGAATCTTTCTAAAGAACAATTTTTCAGCTTGGGAATTTTGGCTCCTAAGTGGAAATCCAAAACTAACAAAATATTTGAAAATGAAATCTTCATTGAAAATTCCTGTTAGTAATGGCGGGATAGATTGTAGATGGATAAAGTATTTAATTAGGTAAATTATTTTTTGCCTAAAACGGCCTTTGTTGTCTTGCCTAAACCTTCTAATGTTTGAGGAAGATATGGTCCTTTGGCTAATTTTCCTCCAAGCTTCAAACTTAGGCCTGCAAGAAATAAATCGATAAATATTATGAGTAATAAATTATATTCAATAATCCAGTTATTATATTTCGCTAGAAAAAGATAAAAAATAATATGGATGAAAATTAGTACTAATAATAATAATATGCTGCCAATTGCTAAAAATATTCCACCACTAATTAATCTTCTTTTTTCTCTATCTACTTCTTGAAGAGCTATTCTGACATGCAAATCCATCACTGAACTTGCGATGGCTGAAATTCTGGAGGCTGTATTTGCAAAGTTTTTATTTTTTGGTTTTTCCATATTATTTTCTGCCACTGTTTAGGAGACTTCCTATTAGTAAACCAATACCAGCTGCAATAGCAATAGATAATAGTGGTTTTTTTCTTATTGGACTTTCTATTTTTGGTCTAAGTGTATTGTTAAGCTCTTCTAATAATTCTTCTAATTGACTTTCAATAGGCTCAATTTTTTCTGATATTTCCCAATTTTTTTCTCTTATTGAATCAATGATTTCAAATAATTGGCTTTTTATTCCAATTGCTGAGGTTCCACTATGGCTAGCTATTACTTCAACTAAATCATCAATACTCCCTTTTGTGGCTTCAAGGGTTTGTTGTGCAATGTTAGGCCATTTTTCTTTTATTAAAGGTATTAAACTGTCAATTTTTTCAAGTAACCATTTTTCCAAGATAACTTCTTTTTCAGGAAGATCAGATTTATCTTCTTTTTCTTCTACTTCTTTGGGAGGATGGTAAGTCTCCATTATTCAAACTTATTTATTTTAAGATTAGACCCTATTTTCTTAATTTGAAACCCTTATCTAAAGAATTGTGCGATTTATATAGAATAAAAACATATAAAAGTTTATTTACATTTTATTCATCTACTCTGTTCTGTAAGAAGGTTTTGTTAAGCTATTACTGAATTTATTAAATGAGTTTAAATTTCATCATGGATATTACATTTGCATCATTAATTTTTGCATCTCGCACAATCCCTACAGATTTTGGATTAGTAGCTGCAGCTATCGCTGGGGCTGGAAGTTTGTTATTTATTGCTTTAAGATTTGTTCCTGATGCAAGTAATTAAATAATAGGAAACATCTCTTAGAAAATATATCTTTACTCAACTTTGTTTTGAAAATAGATTCGTTTTATTTATCAACTAGATAATGAATAAATGGGTTTTGCTTGAACATAAAGTTTATTCTGCTAAAGCTATAGATATTCATTATGATTTTCTTGTTGAAAATGGGATAGATTGTTTAACTTGGAAATTTTTAAAACTACCTTTATTAAATCAAGCTTCTATAGAAATTTCTAAGCAGCCAAATCATAGACTTTTATGGCTGTCCAGGATAGAACATGAACTTTCTGATAATAGAGGGTTTGTAAAAAGAATTGATCATGGAATATTTAAAAATGTTTCTGATAAATTGGACTCTGAATATTATCGATTCATTTTGGATGGTGAACTTCTTTCTGGTTTGTTTGAAATTTCGGGTAATTCTTGTAGATTGAGCAAAAATTATTAATATTCATTTATAAATAAACGTAATATTTCTATTGAGAATTTTTGCAAATTAGTTATTCTTATTTAGCTATTGAGACTTGAGATTGGTACATATCAATCAGGTCGAGTTTGAAAATTTTAAATCTTTTGGGGGAAATGTAAAAATTCCTCTTGAAGAAGGTTTCACGGTGGTTACAGGCCCTAACGGCTCTGGGAAAAGTAATATTTTAGATGGAATTTTATTCTGTTTAGGTCTAGCTAATAGTAGAGGGATGAGGGCTGAAAGATTACCAGATCTAATAAATAACTCCAAAGTTAAAGAGGGTAAGTCATCAGAAACATCTGTATCAGTAAAATTTAATATTCAAGATTGGTCTCCCAGAGAGGATCTTCCGCCTTTGGAACTAGAAGAAGAAGAAATTTCCCTTAATAAAGGTCAAAAAGAATGGGTAGTTTCTAGAAAATTAAGGCTTATGCCAGGTGGTTCTTATGCTTCTACTTATACTTCTGATGGCAAACAATGTACCTTGCAACAAATACAGAGAATATTAAGAGATATTAGTGTTGATCCTGAGGGCAGCAATGTTGTTATGCAGGGCGATGTAACAAGAATAGTATCAATGAATAATAAGGAGAGGAGAAATCTTATTGATGAATTAGCAGGAGTCGCACTTTTTGACACAAGAATAGAACAAACTAATGCAAAATTAAATGACGTTTTCGAAAGACAAGAAAGATGTGAAATTTTAGAAAATGAATTGCAATCTAGTAAAAATAAGCTTGAAAAAGAATGTGAAAAAGCAAAGCGATATAAAGAGTTCAAGGCAAAACTATTACAAATAACGGAATTAGAGAAAGTTCTTATTTTTGAAAAACAAGTTAAACATGTTGAATCTTTAGAAAGAAAAGAAAGTGAAATTGAAAAAAATAAAATTTTATTTAATAAACAAAAAGAATCTACTAGTAAAGAAATATTAGTCTTAGAAGATGCTTTGAAAATACTTGTTGACGAGCTTAAGGAGAAAGGCGAGGATAAATTGATTAAAGTGAATTCTGATATTGGAAGTATTAATTCTAGGTTGAGAGAACTTGATAGGATATCAAGTCTGAATAAAGAAGAAGGTATTAAATTACAAAAGCAGAGAGATGAAATTGCAATTTCTAAAAGAAATATTGAGTCAGAAAAGATGAGAAAAGAAAATTTTGATGATAATTTTTTAAATCAATTGAACTTGCAAATTGATGATCTCACTTCAAAACACAAACTATCCAGAAAAAAACTTTCTGATGCGGCAGGAGAATCTGGAGAATTCTCAAAACAAAGTATCAAATTAAATACTGAGCTTGAAAGTATAAAAAATCAAATTAATCCTTTGGAAATAAAAAAAAGGAAAATTGAAGAAGAAACTATCCAAAATAATATACAAAAAGATGAGATATTGTCACAGATCGAATGCTTAGACTTAGAAAAGCAGAAACTTTTTCAGGGAAATCAAAGCAAAAAAGAGACATCCGATACACAGAATAAAAACTTGGCAAGTAACAGCGCAGAAATTAATTCTTTAGAAAATGAAATCGATTTATTAATTAAAACTAAATCAAGGCTAAATAACGAGCAATTAAGGCTTGAAAAGGATTTATCTAGATTCGAAAGCAGGAAGGAAGCTTTAAACGAATCTAGAGGTTCATATGCCCTCAGAATTCTCTTAGAGGCAGGGTTAGAGGGTATACATGGTTATGTAGCTCAACTTGGAGAGGTCAGTGAGAAAAATAGATATGCATTAGAAATTGCTGCTGGAAATAGGTTAGGACAAATTGTTGTTGATAATGATCATATTGCTGCTAAAGCAATTGAAATTCTTAAAAAGAAGAAAGCAGGAAGATTAACTTTTCTACCTTTAAATAGAATTAAAAGTCAAAAAAAGAATTATGCAATTTCAAGATTTGAAAATAACAGGGAGAATGGATTTATTGATAAAGCTATTAATCTAATTACTTTTGATGAAGTCTATTCAGATGTTTTTCGATATGTTTTTGGCGATACTTTGGTTTTTTCAGACTTATCCTCAGCTAGGTTATCTACACAAAAAAATAGGTTGGTTACCTTAAGTGGTGAATTATTAGAAGCAAGTGGAGCTATTACAGGAGGTAGCAAGTTAAATAAAGATTTGGCTTATAAGTTTGGAATTAATAATGATATTGATGATTCTAGTCCTATAAAAGAAAGATTATTAATTATCGAAGAAGCTTTAAAAGAGTCAAATAATGATTTGATAATAAAAAATAATAGACTTAGTAAATTAAATTCTAACCGCAGTCAAATTATTGAGGATTGTGCCTCGTATAATAAAGAAATTGAAGTAAATCAAGATTCTCTTAAAGTTGTCTCGCAAAGAATTGAGGATTGTAAATCGAGATTAGATAAACTTGATACTGCTAATAATTTATTAGTTAACGAGTTAGGTCATTTAAAAAATGAATTGAAGCCTTATCACGATAAGTTTTATCAACTACAAACCATTCAAAAGGCAAATTATGAAAAAAATCAAAAATCATCATTAATAGCTTTTAATGACGATTTTAATAATCTTGATAAAAAACTTGAATTACTTACTAAGGAGAGAAATACATTACTAGATAAAAAGAATCAATTTGCTTTAGATAAAGAGCGTATCAATAATTCATTAAAAATTACTTTACTACAAGAAAAAAACTTGCAGGAATCTATTAAACAACTTGCAACTGCTCACAGTGAATGGATAGAAAAAAGAGATGAATTTAAAAAAGAGCTTTTAGATCTCGATAATCAAAAAAATTCTCTAGAGAGGGATTTAGGATTATTGAGAAGGAAAAGAGATGAATTAAACTCTTCAATTTCAAATAAAAGGCAAGAATATAATAACTATCTTTTGAAGCTTGAATATCTTGAGAGGGATATGCATTCTCTTACTGAAGAAATGAGGAGCGAGAAAATAAAATTAGAAATTTATAAAAAAGATCTACCTAATCCATCCCCGCAGTTTGGAGAATATGAAGGGAAGAGTCTTGAATCTCTGCAATCAGAAATTTCGATCATAAATGCAAAACTAGAAAGCTTAGAACCTGTTAATATGTTGGCTCTTGATGAACTAGAAGAATTAATTGAGAGATTAAATGGTTTGCGAGAAAAATTAGAAATTCTATCTAATGAAAGATCTGAATTATTGCTGAGAATAGAAACCGTATCTACGATGCGTCAGGAGGCTTTTATGCAAGCATTTACAGAAGTTGATAAACATTTTAGAGAAATTTTTGCAAATTTATCTGATGGAGATGGATTCCTTCAACTTGAAAATCCTAATTCTCCTTTAGAAGGAGGATTAACTTTAGTGGCTCATCCTAAGGGAAAAAATGTCCGAAGATTAGCATCTATGTCAGGTGGTGAAAAATCGTTAACCGCTTTAAGTTTTTTATTTGCTTTGCAAAAGTATAAACCTTCACCTTTTTATGCATTAGATGAGGTTGATAGTTTTTTAGATGGTATTAATGTTGAAAGGTTGTCAAAACTAATATCGAATCAGTCATCAAATGCTCAATTTATAGTCGTCAGTCATAGAAGGCCTATGATTAGTGCGTCTGAACGAACAATTGGGGTTGCGCAAGCAAGAGGGGCTAATACTCAAGTTCTTGGGTTACCAAATGCTGCATAAACACACTTTTTTAAATTTATACGTCAGAATGATAAAAAGAAATTTATGAGCTTGTCTAACACATCTGCTAATAAGAATCTCCCTAACTCGGTTCCAAGCGAACGTTTATGGTTAAGGTCAGAATTAATGGGAACACAAGTTATAACTACTGATACTGGGAGGCGGCTAGGCGTAGTTGGCGAAGTTGTTGTTGATATCGATAGAAGAGAGGTGGTCGCTTTGGGACTAAGAGATAATCCACTTACAAGATTTCTACCAGGATTGCCAAAATGGATGCCTTTAGAAAGTATAAAGCAAGTTGGAGACGTCATATTAGTTGACTCCCTTGATTCTTTGAGTGAGAGTTTTTCTCCAGAAAGATATGGGAAGGTAATTAATTGTCAGGTGATCACAGAATCTGGACAACTTTTAGGAAGAGTTCTTGGTTTTTCTTTTGATATTGAGACTGGGGATTTGATATCTCTTGTTATGGGTGCAGTTGGTGTTCCGCTTTTAGGTGAGGGAGTTTTAAGTACTTGGGAAATACCTGTTGAGGAAATTGTAAGTAGTGGTACCGATAGGATTATTGTTTATGAAGGTGCTGAAGAGAAATTAAATCAACTAAGTAGTGGACTACTTGAGAAACTTGGAGTCGGGGGCTCTTCATGGGATGAAAGGGAAGCAAATGGATACACAGCAAATCTTGTACCTGTTGAGAATCAGTTACTTTCAGGTTCTGAATCAGAACAGCAAAACAATTTGGTCGAGGAAAATGAAGAAGTTGTTGAACAAGATGATTATGAAGATGATTATGAAGACGATTATGAAGATGAACTTGAATATGTTGAAATAAAGAGTTCTTCAGAGGAAACAAATAACAGAAAAAAGCTATATATGGATAATGATTATTCTGATCAGATTGAGAATCAAATAGATGAAAAAAACAATATTGATTTTAAGCAAAAGAAACAATCAACTACTAATTTAACTTCGAAAAGACCAATTCAAAATGCAACTGAAACTTTAGATATTGAACCACTAGATGAACAAAATTTTGTTCAAGATAATAAAAAATCAGAAAAGTTTGAAATTGATGACCCCTGGTAATTGTTAAAGTTTTTTTATTGAATTAAGAATTATAGAAGCAAGTTTTTTTGCAGCCCCTTTATCGCCTCTTTCTTTGTGTAGATTATTCCTAATACTTTTTAATTGATCTCTATTTTTAATAAGAAATAATACTTCTCTTGCAATTTTTATTGGTGAAATATTACCTATCCTTTCAGGGACAATCATTCTTTTAGCTTTAATATTTGGCCAAGCAAAAAATTTCTTTTTTTTAAAATAGAAATTTTTGATTATAAAAGTTAGGAATCTATTTATGAATGAAATTTTTCCAATCACTCCAAAAATACCATCCCAAGCATTCATCATATTTAAATGTTGAGTTGGCAGAACTACTAACATTGGAAGACTAATTGCTGCTAATTCTGCAGTATTTGCTCCAACAGTTGTAATTGCAAGATCACATTCTTTTAATATTTCATAGCAAGGATGTTTCTTGATTAGATAAATCTTTGTATTTTTTGACGTTTCAATTACATAATCAAAACGAGAGTCTTTGAAGTTTTTAATTGTTTTGATTTTTGATGAGTAATATTTAGCAATTGGATTTTTATTGCTTTGAAAAAATAAATATTCACTTTTATCAGTGGTTGGGGCAATGGGAATTATAAAATTTATATTTTGATTTTCTTCAGCGATATGATCTGCAACTTCTAAGAAGAAAGGAATTCCTACAGAAAGCTTTGCTTTCTTAGAACCAGGCAACAATGCAATATGATGTTTTTCTTTATTTCTTAATGATATTTCGCTATTAAGTTTGATATCTGCCATCAAATCGCCAATGACCTTACATTTATATTTATATCTTTTAGGTATTGACTCTTTTACTTTTACATTCATAGCAGCTATTGCGTTGGTCCATTTAGGCCATCGTGAAACCCATTCAGCATATGTGATATTTAAATAACCTAATCTTTTAGCTAATAAAATGCTCCAAAATTGATCCCCACCAAGGAAAATAACTACCCCTTTTTTTGGCCAATATGCAAAAGAATGTGGCTTTATTAATAATTTCCAAAAACTTTTGGATTTTGTAATTAATTCGAATTTATTCCATGAATTTGCAACTGAAAATTCTTTACCAGTGGCATTTGGGCAAGGAACAAGGACTAACCTAAGAGTGAATTCTTGTTTATCGTCATCACGTAGTGATTTATTTACTTTGTTAAGCTCATCTATTACAGGATTTACCCATGTGGTTAATTCACCAGGACCATTGGAAATTATAACTACTGCAACTGATTTTTTTTTCATTGCAGTCAAACCAGAATACATTAAATGCGGACGGCGAGACTTGAACTCGCAAGGCCGAAGCCACACGCTCCTTAGACGTGCGCGTCTACCAATTCCGCCACGTCCGCAAAGGGTTTTCAGCAACCGTGGGATACCTAAACCTTAAAAATATCATACATTATTGACTGAAATAAGGATCTAGTTCGAAAAGAGTATTTTTGAATATCATGAATAATTTTTCTATTGCATAAAACAAATATTTATACATATATAACGTTTTAGGTTGTATTGTAAAAAATGTCCTCTGATCACTAAAAAAATTTGTTGAATACTTTGGCAAATAATTTTTTATTTTAAGTCATTTCATTTCTTCAATTTTATTTTCACAATGGTTGAAAAAGTTTTAATTGCTAATCGTGGAGAAATAGCTTTACGAATTGTCAGAAGTTGTAGAGAACTAGGCATTGCAACAGTTGCAGTTTTTAGCACTGTAGATAAAAAAGCATTGCATGTTCAGCTTGCTGATGAGGCGGTTTGCGTAGGAGATTCATTAAGTAATAAGAGTTATTTAAATATTCCAAATATACTTGCTGCTGCTACATCAAGAGGAGTTGATGCTATTCATCCTGGTTATGGATTTCTTGCGGAAAATGATAAATTTGCTGAGATGTGTAACGATCACGGCATAGTTTTTATTGGTCCATCTCCTAAAGCTATTAGATCTATGGGAGATAAATCTACAGCTAAAGAAACTATGGAAGCAGTTGGAGTTCCCACAGTACCTGGCAGTAAAGGCTTGTTATCAAATGTTGATGAGGCTTATAAATTGGCAGATGATATTGGCTATCCGGTAATTATTAAAGCGACTGCTGGAGGAGGTGGAAGAGGTATGAGGTTGGTTGAAAACTCTAATAATCTCGAAAAAATGTTTAAAGCAGCTCAAGGCGAAGCAGAAGCAGCTTTTGGTAATGATGGTTTATATATGGAGAAATTTATAAAGAAGCCAAGACATGTAGAAATTCAAATTTTGGCTGACAGGTCGGGTAATGTTGTTCACTTAGGAGAGCGAGATTGTTCAGTTCAAAGAAGACATCAGAAGTTACTAGAAGAGTCTCCCAGTCCTGCAATTAACCCTGAGCTAAGAAAAAAAATGGGGAACGCAGCTATTGCTGCTGCAAAAAGTATCGGCTACGAAGGAGCGGGGACAGTTGAATTTTTAGTTGATGATGATGATAATTTTTATTTTATGGAAATGAATACTAGGATTCAAGTTGAACATCCTGTTACTGAAATGGTTACAGGAGTAGATTTAATAGCTGAGCAAATTAAAATCGCAAGCGGAGCAAACTTGGAATTTAATCAGGATGATATCCATTTAAACGGTCATGCCATTGAATGTAGAATCAATGCTGAAGATCCTTCTCACAATTTCCGACCATCACCTGGAAAAATAACTGGGTGGCTCCCTCCAGGTGGCCCTGGTGTAAGGGTGGATAGTCATGTGTATACAGGCTATGAAATACCTCCTTTCTATGACTCATTAATTGGTAAATTAATAGTCTGGGGAAAAGATCGTAATACTGCAATTAAACGTATGAATAGGGCTTTAAATGAATGTGCGGTCACTGGTATTCCTACAACAATTAACTTTCATCTAACTTTACTGAATAAATCTAAATTTAAGCAGGGTAAGATTCATACTAAATATGTAGAAGAAGAATTATTGCCAAATTACTGAGAAATAATTACTTATTTCTATGAAATATGTGTATGTAATGCAAGTTTTATAAGCCCTTGCTGACCGACTAAAATTTCTCTTAAAAAGCTTATAAATCCTATCCAAATTACGGGTCCAACATCAACACCTCCAATAGGAGGAATTAGTTTTCTTGTTAAATTAAGAATAGAGCTTGATGGTATTGAAATTAATAACCATAAACCTTTATTTAAATCAATTTTTGGGTACCAAGTAAGTATTAATCTTATTAGAAAAACTATAGTTAGATATGAAAGAGAAATTCCTAAACTAATATCTAAAATTTGAAGAGAGTTTACAAGCAAGAAATCACAATTATTTAACTCATCTTAATAAATAACCCATTGAAACGTATTTAATTCGTATTATAAATTGAGAATTTAATATTTAAAAAGTGTTTCAAATCTCAAATTTATTACTAGCCGCAGATTTTTCTGCTGAAGTTGCAAATAATTCAGCAGTTGGAATGATAGGTAGTTTTATTGCGGCTGCCTTACTTATCGTTATTCCAGCCACTGCATTTTTGATTTTTGTTAGCCAGAAAGATTCTCTCGATCGTACTTCTACCGGAAGACGCTAGTTTTTGTAGAAGTTTTAAGTACACTATATATATAAGGGATATAAGTAACCCTTTAAAAAATAAATTTTTGGAGAAAGAATGTGGTCAATGCTAGTCTCAATTGGGCCAGTATTGTTGGTATAGTTCTCGCAGTATGTGGAGGAGGCCTTTATTTCTTGAGGTCCTTTAAGCCTGCCTTGGCAAGGGATTATGATGTTTTCTTCGCAGCAATTGGACTTTTGTGTGGAGGAATATTATTTTTTCAAGGCTGGAGGTTAGATCCTATCCTTCAGTTTGGTCAGTTTTTACTTGCAGGAACTACAGTTTTTTTCGCATATGAAAGTGTGCGATTGAGGGGAGTTGCTACTGATCAAGCTAGAAGATCATCTTATTTTGATGATGATCCTATTTCTGATGGTCCCAGAAATTCTAGAGGCCGATTTAATGACGATTATGATAGGTTTGAAGAATCTGAAAGACCTTCCAGAAGATTTAAACCTCAAGAAGATGAATTTGAAGAAGACTATATGGAGGGGAGATCTCGTAGGAGGAATGTTTCTAGAGCGATACCCTCTGCTGCAGCAAGTAGAAGTAGGCCATCTACAAGAGAAATAAGTCAGTTTGAAAATGACGAACCTATAAGAAGGAGAAGAAGACAGACTTCTGAAGATAGAAATAGTAAACAACCAGAAACAAATAACTTTGGTGAAAGAAGAAATTTATCTCGCGATGAAGTTAAAACAGGGTCTAGACCCAGAATGAATCGTACAGTTTCTAAACAAGATAATATCTCTGCTCCTAGTAATTCTTCTCCATTAAGAAAGAAACCTTCTAGATCATCTATTAGGCAGCAAACTTCAACAACTCAAGTAGAAGATGCTTCATTTAAAGATGCTAATCAAGCCAAAAAACCACGTGAGACTCGGAGAGTGAGCTCTTCAGTTAGATCAAGTTCAAAAAATCAAAATAGTAGATATAACGTTGGAACAAATAATAAGAAACCAAGAGATAACAGTTCTAGATTTGATGATTAATTATAAGATTCCTGCCCATTTTAAAAACGATTGTTTACTAAATAATTCAATCAATACTATTGCAAGGAAGCCAATCATTGCAAATCTTCCATTAGTTATTTCAGAATAACTACTCCATCCAAATTTATATTCATCTTTAATTTCTATAGTTTTTTCATCTAATTTATTGACTTCAATTTGTTCATTGATCTGATTCGGATCTTTTTGCTCTTCTATAAAACTCTCATTCTCTAAATTAGTGACTTCTGAGTTAGTTTGTTCTTCTTTAGAATTCATTTTTTTTGTTAATCCTTAAAATTATACTTATCAGAAGTCAATAATTTCCAGTCTCCTTGTCCATTTAATTCTAAAATATTTTCGTGAAAATCTTTTAAGCTAGGTCTATGTCCAACACTTATTAGAGAAAGTTCTCGTTCCTTTAGTAAACTATATAGTTTTTTTTCAGTGTTAATATCTAAAGCACTTGTTGCTTCATCAAGTACTGCAAATCTTGGAGAATTTAGTAACAGTCTTGCAAAAGCTAATCTTTGTTGTTCGCCTAGGGAAAGAATTCGTGGCCAATCTTGTTTTATATCAAGATTAGGATACCGATCAACTAAGTTTTTTAAATTTACTTCATGTAGTACAGAAGTAAGATGTTCATCACTAAATTTCTTAACTTCTGTGGGATAACATAATTGTTCTCTTAAAGAACCAAGTAACATATATGGTTTTTGAGGTATGAATAATAATTCCCCAATTTTTGGTTTTTTAATTACTCCTTGATCGGGTTCCCATAAACCACTAATCATTCTTAATAAAGATGTTTTTCCGCACCCAGATGGTCCTACAACCAAAAGTGATTGATTATTGTCGATGCTTAAATTTAAATTTTTAATGATTGTTTTATTGGATCCTGGTGGGCAAAGGTCAGCATTATTAATAAGAATTGAGGGGTAATCTGAAATAACGTTTTGATTGCTTGTTGGGTTGGTTTGACTAATGGATTCAACTTTTGATTGGAATCCTTCTAATCTGCCAATGCCAGCAGTAAATTTTGCGAGTTCTTCGATTTGATTAACAATAAAAAACAACGAACCTTCAACCATTCCAAATGCAAAGCTTGCCTGAATAAAGCGTCCATAATCAATATCACCTCTAAAGTAAGGGATTGCCATTATTAGATATGGAAAGAAATTTCCTGCATAATTAATGGATCTTCTCATGACGTCTATTATTACTCTCCATATAATCAGTAAATTAAAGTTTCTCACAACTTCTCCTAATCGCCTTTCAGTTTCACTTCGCTCAGGATTCTCCCCAGAGTAAAAGGCTATTGATTCAGCATTATCTCGAATATGAACTAAGCCATATCGAAAATCTGCTTCATATCTGAGTTGATCAAAGTCAATCTTTACAAGATTTTTTCCTGCAATTAAAAGGATAGAAGTTGCAAATGCAGCGTAACCGAATAAAGAAAAAGTAAGTGTTGTACTAATACTCCATAAAATAAGAATATTAAGTGAAAATGTTAGTAGTGCATCAAAAATACCTAATGTGAAAGAAAGACTTTGTCCGGTAAAAGCTCGAGTATCATCTGTGATTCTTTGATCAGGATTATCTACATCGGTTTGTTCTTCATCATTGGGATTTAATTGGTAATAGGCTTTATTAGTCATATAATCTTTGACTAAACTTTTTGAAAGCCATTCTCTCCAAATTATTCCTAATTTATATGTAAAAAATATTTGGGAAACACGTATAGGTAGAGCCACAGCGAAACAACAAGCGTAAATCCCTAATATCCGATAAAAACCATCTTCTTGTTTTTCTACTAAAGCATTTGTTAAATCTCTTGCTATGAACCCAATACCTGCGTTTATTCCGTTTACAGCTAAAAGCATTAATACAATTATCGCAAGGAATAACCAATGTAACCATCTTCGGTTTTTTAATTGACGTCTCAAGCTAAAAAAGCTGCCTGATCCAATTAGAAATAAGGCAGAGAAAAGCAATCCCCAGCTACCAGCCCAAATCGAATTGACAGTACTTACCACACCTCCAAAATACTTTTCAAGAAATATTGGTTGAAGGTTTTCAAAAAAACTTATTATGCCTGTAAGACCAACAAGTACTACTCCACCAACACAAAATAAAAGAGAAATCAAAAGCCATATGAATTGAAGTCCATTGCATTGATCTATTGGAAGAAAAAATGGCTGAGATAGCTTCCTTAATTTTTGTAATTGGTATAAAATTTTTGATTTATTATTAACTGCTTTATTCATTACTCGACTAGTTTTATAGAATAAATTATAACTTTTAGCAGTCTATTGACCAAAGCCAATAAATGAAAGTGCCCAGTCAGGTAAATTTAAGTAATTTAAGATTGTTGTATCAAATTGATGAACTTTTGGAAAACATTTATCTAATACCCACCATAAGAGAAAAGGTAGATTAAATAAAATTTGTAATTGCCATTTATAAGTTAAAACCTTCCATATTTTTATTAATTTAGTTTTGAGAGAATCGTCTAGATCTTCCCAATTTTTTGAGACTAAATTGAATAAATTTTTGGATTTTGTATTTAAGGAATCTGGTGTATTCATTATGTTTTTACTTATTTATAACCCATAAACTTTTCTTTCGAGAGTTTTAACCTGGGGGCCAATTCATTTTTCTTCCAGATAAAAAATGAATATGTAAATGAAAAACTGTTTGTCCCGATTCTGCTCCAGTATTAATTACTGTTCTCCAATTAGTTAAATTTTTTGATTTAGCTATTTTGCTACCAACAAAAAGTAAATGCCCTAACAAATTTGCATCCTCTTTAATACAATCTAATAGGCTGATGATTGGCTTTTTTGGAATCACTAAAAAATGAACTGGTGCTTGCGCTTGGATATCGTTAAAAGCAATACAAAACTCATCTTCATAAAGCTTATCGCAGGGTATTTCTTCATTAATTATTTTTTGAAATATTGTAGTTTCAGTCATTAGATTAATTAATAGAAATTACATCTTCTTCGTTAAACCCTTCCTTTATAAGTTCTTTGTTTAAATCATCTTTTGATGTAACTCTATCAACAAATAGTATTCCGTTTAAATGATCCATTTCATGTTGAATACACCTCGCTAGAAGTCCATCGGCTTTCATTTTACGTGGTCTACCCATTTCATCCCTAAATTTTAATTTAATAGTTGATGGTCTCACTACATTCAAATAGACTCCAGGTATACTCAAACAGCCTTCTTCGTATGAATTAAGAGTTGTTCCAAAGTCTGTAATTTCTGGATTGATTAATATTAAAGGTTCTGCTGCTGAATCTTCAAAATTTACATCTATCACAAGAAGCTCCTTGTTGATGCCAATTTGTGGTGCGGCAAGTCCAATTCCTTTAGCTGCATACATGCTTTGAAGCATTTCTCTAGCAAGTTTTCTAATCGATTCGTCAACTTTAGTGATTCTTTTGGAATTTTTTCTCAATACATCATCACCAAGTTTATAAATGTCTAGAGATGGCTTACCTGTTTGTTCTTTTGCAATTTTTTCTGAGCTTCCACTTGTTCTTGACTTTTTTGCAAGTTGTGAAAAATGGTTTGCCACGTTAAAAAGTTTTTAATTAAGAGTTTAGCTATAAAAATACTAGCACTTTAATTTACTTTCTCTATATTTTTAAATGAGTAATGATGATAAGTTAAAAGTTAGGCAAACTGAATCTAAAAAAAATGCTTACAAGGAATTAACTATTATTAGGGATACCATTTTTTGGATTGATGTTGTTGGTGAAGGTCAAAATGAGAATGCTATTTTTGCAAGACCATTTAATGATAAAGGGGCTTTTCCTCAGAAATTAACAAGTAAAAAGCATAACATTAAAAATAATTTTCATGGATATGGTGGTAAATCATATAAATGTATAAATTTTAAAAATAATTTTTATTTAATATGGATAGATCAGATTACTAGGGCAGTATGGTTTCAAATTTTTAAAGAGGCAGCTTCAAATTATAGAAGTCAAAATATATATCTCGATTCAGTTCAAGAACCTAGACAACTATCTAAATCAATTGATGGAAATTTCGATTCTTCATTTGTCATTTCTGAAAAAAATTTTTTGTATGGAATTTGCGAGATAAATAATAGAGATTATTTATTTTCTTTAAATTTAAAAAAAACTAAACAAGATATTCATCGAATTAAAAAATTTAAAAATTTTGCTGGAGAATTATCTTCTAATACTTCTGCTAGATTACTTTCTTGGATAGAGTGGGATTCTCCATATATGCCCTGGGACAAAAATGATCTATTTTTTGCTCAAATAGATCTAGATGGAGAGGTACAAAAAATAAAAAAATTCTCAAATAAGCTTATAAATGCGAAAAAAAACGTTTCTTTTTTTCAACCCTATTGGATAAGTGAAACACTTTTAGTATGTTCTGAAGATAGTTCTGGATGGTGGAATTTGTTGTTTTTAGATATTAATGAAATTGAGAATATTTTTATTAAGAAAAGAATAGAGAGAAATTTGCTTGAATATGGAGCACCACAATGGGTCTCTGGAATAACATTTTTTTCAGGGACTATAAAAAATTTATTTTGCCTAGCAAAAAAAGAAAATAATTTAATAGTGGAACAATATAAAGATCTTAAATTTGTTAAGGAATTTTCTACTCCTTTTACTTCAATAAGTGATTTCAGTGTTTTTCGAAAAAAAGTTCTTTTAAAAGGTTATGGATCTGATTTTTTGGGAATTGTATTTGAAATTGATTTTGAAAAAAAAATTTTATCAAATTTTTCTGAGCAGATATTTGTTGATCACATAAAAGACTGTTCAAAACCCGAATCATTTTGGTTTAAAGGTTTTGATGATCAATCTACTCATTCTTTTCTTTATAGGCCGCTTGTTGAAAATTTTAGAAAGCCACCGCTCCTTGTTAGAGCTCATAGCGGACCAACTTCATTTTTTGATGGATCATATAATTCCGAAGTTCAATATTGGACGACGAAGGGATTTTTTGTTGCTGAAGTTAATTATGGAGGATCATCAGGATTTGGCAAAGCATATAGAGAGAGGTTGAATTATAAATGGGGCATTGTTGATTCTTATGATTGCAAAGCACTAGCTCTTGAATTGATTAAATCAAATCAAGTTGACAGTGAAAAAGTAGTAATTTTTGGGAATAGTGCTGGTGGGTTAACTGCCTTGAATTGTTTATTATATAGGTCTATTTTTACAGCAGCAATTTGTAAATATCCTGTTATTGATTTGAATGATATGCATTACAACACTCATAGGTTTGAAAAAGATTATTTAAATTCTTTGGTTGGAAATTATGAAAAAAACTATGATGATTATATAAATAGATCACCGATAAAACATATAAACAAAATAAAAAAACCTATCTTATTGTTTCATGGAAAAAAAGATAAAGTTATTTCTTATAAACAAACTTTAAAAATTAAAGAAATTTTGATTCATAATAATAAATATTCAGAAGTTATTCTTTTTGATAATGAAGGGCATGGTTTTAGAAATATTGAAAATAAAGAAGTGGTAATGCAAAAATCTCAGGAATTTTTAAAAAATGCTTTGAATATTTAAGAATTGATTTTTAGAAAATTAATAGTATCTTTTAATTTTTCTATAAACATATCAATTTCTTCCTTATTGGTTGTGAAATTCATGCTGATTCTAGCTGTTGATTTAATTCCAATGTATCTGTGAAGAGGTTGACAGCAATGGTGACCACTTCTGATGCAAATTCCTTTTGAATCAAGAATTTCAGCAATATCATTTGAATGTATATTTTGTATATAAAAGGTGGCAAGCGAGGCTCTGTGTGGATCTATCTCCGGCGATGGACCTATGATTTCAATATTTTCTATTTGGTTTAATTTTTCAAATAAATATTTAGTAATATTCTTTTCGTATTCATGAATTTCATTTAATCCAATATTACTAATATAATTAATTGCTTCTGCAAGACCTATTGCTTCTGCAATGGCTGGAGTTCCAGCTTCAAATTTGTGTGGTAGCTCTGCCCAAGTACTTGTTTCTTCAAAAACATCTTGAATCATTTCGCCACCTCCAAAGAGAGGAGGAATTTTTTCTAGGATTTCTTTTCTTGACCAGAGGAAGCCAATACCTGTAGGACCGCATAGTTTATGTCCTGATCCAGCTAAAAAATCTATATTAAGATCAATCACATCCAGTTTTTGATGAGCCAAACTTTGGCATGCATCTATTAACACTAAAGAACCTTTTTGTTTAGCTAATTTAGTTATTTCTTTGATTGGATTACAGCAACCTAGAGTGTTACTAACATGTACTAGGCTAACAAGTTTAGTTCTAGATGTTAGTTTTGATTTAAAGTCGTCTATGTCTAATTTCCCATCTTTATCTATACCTATAAATTTTAATTTGCATTTATTTTTTGCTGCAACCATTTGCCATGGAACAATATTGCTATGATGCTCCATTATTGATAAGAGAATTTCATCATTTTCTTTTAATAAATATTCGCCCCATGATCTTGCGACTAGATTGATTGCCTCAGTAGCATTTCTTGTGAAAATAATTTCTTTTGCTGAATTCGCTTTTATATATTTGCTAATTAAATATCGTGCATTTTCAAATTCTTCTGTTGCTTTAGCACTTAATTGATGTGCCCCTCTATGTACATTGGCATTAAAGTTTTTGTAATATTCATCAATTTTTTTTAAGACTTGTATTGGTTTTTGTGTGGTCGCAGCATGGTCTAAATAAATAATTTGATCATTACCTTTTAAGTTCTTATTTAAAAGAGGAAAGTCTTTCTTCGTGATTTCAGGGAAATTTTGAATCGTTTCCATTAATTCTCATTTAAAAGTTTATCAAGCAAATCCCATCTATCTTTTGAAATGGGAATAAATGAAATTATTTCTTGAAAGTAAGAACTTAATTGTAGTTTACTTGCTTCTGTTAATGTGATTCCTCTTGTTCGCATATAAAAAAGTTCTTCTTCATTGAGTTGCGAAATTGTAGCTCCATGTTTGCATTTGACATCATCAGCAATTATTTCTAATTGAGGTTTGGTATCTATTTGTGCGAGATTTGACAAAAGTAAATTTCTGCTTAATTGGGAAGCATCAGTTCTCTGGGCAATTTTTGGAACTATTATCGAACCTTCAAATATTGCATGTGATCTATCATCAGCAAGTGATTTATTAATTTGATCTAGAAATCCATTTGGGCCATTAAATTCTATTTTTGTATAGGTTGAAATTTGCTCATCTTTTTTTGTTATTTGCATTCCTTTGATATTTGTTTTAGCGTTTCCCGCAGATTGTTTAATATTGATTTCAAATCTCGCATAATTGAATTTGAAATGTAAAGATCCTAAATTGTACGTACTATTTTTTTGTTGAATTACATTGAGAGAATTTAATAGATTGGATCTGTTTTCACCATAAGAAACAACACCATGATTTACAGAACTATTTTCTTTCAAGCAAAAGAAAGTTGTTTGAGATAATGAAGAGTTTTCTTTGCCAAGATTTACTTGTAATAATTCAACATCACAATTCTTTTCTAAAAATATTACGAGGGTTTTTGCGCTTAGAGAATTACTTGATGCATGACTAAAAATTTCAATAGGAGGAATTTTTGATCCATTTATTTTTAATCCCAAAATATTATTTTTACAACTTAAAGACAGATTTAGTAGTTCACTCCAATTTTCGTTTTGCTTAAAAAAAGATATTTGTTCCTTGATATAATTTTGTAATTCATCTTCACTTAATTGCTTTATTGAATAATTTTTTTCTATTAATTTAATTTGGCAATTCTCACCAATTATTAATCTAATAGTACTTTGAGAATTTTTCGGATATGGTATATCAAATTTTGGATCTTTTTCATTAATTGAGTAATCTAAAAAGTTTGACAATTTTGATTTATTTGAAAGTCTCCATAGTTCACTTTTAGGATTAGGGAGAGGGCTTGATTGTAATTTATGAAGACAGATTTTCTGTATTTCTGTTTGGTTATCATTCGATTTATTAGTTTTTATTTTTTCAATAATTTCCATTTTTTTAGGTCTTTTTTATAAAGTTATCAGTCCATTCATAACCTTTTTCCTCAAGCTCTAGAGCAAGATCACTTTCACCAGTTTTTATGATTTGTCCGTCTGACATAACATGGACATAATTTGGTTTAATTTCATCTAATAATCTTTGATAGTGAGTAATAAGTATAATTCCAGTCTGTGCATTAGATATTTTTTTAATTCCTGATGCCACTATTCTTAAAGCATCGATATCTAGCCCAGAATCGGTCTCATCTAATATCGCTATCTTGGGCTCAAGTAAAGCCATTTGCAGAATCTCATTTCTTTTTTTTTCACCTCCGGAAAAGCCTTGATTTACACTCCTTGATAGGAATGCGTGATCCATTTTCACAATTTCTAATTTTTCTTTAACTAATTCTTCAAAATCAAAAGTATCTAATTCTTCTTTGTTGAGGAATTTCCTTCTAGCATTAGTTGAAACTCTCAGAAACTCAAGATTACTTACACCTGGAATCTCAATTGGATATTGAAAACCAAGAAAAATTCCTGATTGAGATCTTTCTTCAGGTTCTAGAGAGTTGATTTTTTCACCTAAAAATTTTATGTCGCCATTTGTAATATTATACGAGGGATGTCCTGCAATGATTTTCGAAAGAGTACTTTTGCCACATCCATTTCTTCCCATAATGGCATGGATTTCTCCAGGATAGACAGTCAGTGAAACCCCTTTTAAAATTGGAAGATTATCAGTAGACGCAGAGAGATTTTCAACTTCTAAAATTGGATCTGATTCTTTCATTTTACTTTGCATTTCAGTTTAGAAATTGATTAATTAACCTACTGATCCCTCTAATTTAAGTGCCAGTAACTTATCTGCTTCAGCAGCAAATTCCATAGGTAATTGATTAAATACATCTCTGCAAAAACCGCTGACCATCATAGATACTGCCTCCTCAAATTCTATACCTCTGCTTTGGAGATAAAAAAGTTGGTCTTCTGAGATTCTACATGTGCTTGCTTCATGTTCAATTTCAGAATTGGGTTGTTGAGATTTGATGTAAGGGAATGTATTTGCAGAAGCTTGATCCCCTATTAACATTGAATCACATTGACTGTAATTTCTTGATCCTGTAGCTTTTGTTCCCATTTTGACAAGACCTCTATAGCTATTTTTTGAGTTACCTGCACTAATACCTTTGCTAACAATAGTTGATTTGGTCTTTGGACCAATATGGATCATTTTTGTGCCGGTATCTGCTTGCTGAAGGTTATTGGTGAGAGCCACTGAATAAAATTCTCCTACAGATTCTTCCCCTAAAAGAAGACAGCTAGGATATTTCCATGTAATTGCAGACCCTGTTTCTACTTGAGACCAGCTAATTTTACTTCTCTTACCTAAACATTTTCCTCTCTTGGTGACAAAATTAAAAATTCCGCCAATACCTTCTTCATCACCAGCATACCAATTTTGCACTGTTGAATATTTTATTGAGGCGTCGTCTAATGCTACAAGCTCTACAACTGCTGCATGTAGAGTATTTGTATCAAACATTGGAGCTGTACAACCTTCTAGATAACTTACAGAACTTGATTCTTCAGCAATAATTAGTGTTCTTTCGA
Organism: Prochlorococcus marinus XMU1405; assembly: GCF_017696275.1. NCBI lineage: Bacteria > Bacillati > Cyanobacteriota > Cyanophyceae > Synechococcales > Prochlorococcaceae > Prochlorococcus > Prochlorococcus marinus. Next base: position 79,624 of record NZ_JAAORF010000001.1, read on the forward strand.
ATTGTCCTGAATCTCCACTATTAATTCTAAAGTAGGAAGATAGATCCATAGGGCAAGAAACACCTTTTGGGATATAAACAAAAGAACCATCACTAAAAACTGCAGAATTTAGTGCTGCAAAATAATTATCACTAGCTGGAACTACTGTACCTAAATATTTTTCAATCAAATCCGCGTGATTTTTTACTGCTTCACTAATTGAGCAAAATATAACTCCATGTTCAGCAAGTTCTTCTCTAAAAGTTGTGGCTATAGAAACACTATCAAAGACAGCATCAACTGCTACATTTGTGAGTTTTTTTTGCTCCGTGAGAGGTATTCCCAATTTGTCAAAAGTCTCAAGAAGTTTGGGATCAACTTCATCTAAGCTAGAAATTTTCTCTTTTTGCTTAGGAGCAGAGTAGTAAATAATATCTTGATAATCAATTTTTTTATATCCTAATGCTGCCCAATCAGGCTCTTTCATTTTTTGCCATTTTTTAAAGGCTTTTAATCTAAAATCAAGAAGGAATTTTGGCTCTTCTTTTTTCTGTGAAATTAATTTTATGATATCTTCATTTAATCCCTTTTCTATTTTTTCAGTTTCAATATCAGTAACGAAACCATATTTGTAAGGCTCTTTCACTACATCTTTAACTAAATTTTCGTTGACCATGCTATCAAAAATAACTTATTACAATTAGCTTTATATACTCTAACGAAAGATACCCCCAATATTGAGTTTTTTTCCTTTATTAAAACTAAAAATTAATGTCTAATCATCTTGATCCCTTGTCTAACCCACTAAACATAGAAACTATTCAAGAAATTGATAATCTCGATCTACCTATAATGCAGAAACATCATTTAAGAATACTCGCTCATTGCCTTCAGATTTTAAAAATTATCAATGTAGACAATAGTTTTGAATATCAAAATAAAAATCCCCTGAGAGAATGGTGTGATAACCAATCCAAAAAATTTGATGATAAAAAATTTAGTGATCTTTTTTATGAGCAGTTAGAATCAACTTCGAAAAAATTAAGTACTTTTTCAAAAAAAATAGGTAAACGTATTGAGGATTTAGAGATAGATGATTTGGTACTTTTAGTTGAACAACCCTGAATCTCTTGTTAATTGATCCCGAAGAAAAAATATATTTTTGTTGAGTCGTTAACAAATTCAGGTAATAAAATTTAAAAAAAAAGAAAATTAATTTACATTTCAAAAAGATCTGAAAATTAATAAATTTCTTTGATACCAACTGTTTTGAAGGGAAATATCAATTTTGAGAATTTTTTAGTAGTCAGAGGATCCTGACGACAGGGCAAAAAGGCACACAATTTCTAAAAAAAAAGAACATACTGATCCCAAACAAAAACGGAGAATTTAAAGTGGCTGATGGGATCATTAATAAAGATCAATTACTCTCACTAACCCTCAGACAATTACGTCAAGAAGCAAGTAAATTATCGGTTCCGCTATACAGTCGCAAAACAAAAGCTGTTTTAGTTGATTTAATACTTAAATATCAAGAAAAATCTACCAAAAAAACATATGTTACAACTCCCGAGTCAAAATCTGAAGAAACTTTTGAGTCCAATTCTTTCAGCAGTAATGAAGAAGTTAAAACAAATGTAGTTTTCCTACCCCGAGATCCAGATTGGGCTTATGTTTTTTGGCAAATTTCTGATGCGGATAGAGAAAAAGCACAATCTTTGGGAGCTAATAAATTATGCTTACGATTATTTGATGCATCTGGTTCTGAAGGAAGCAATTTGAATCAAGGAACACTAAGGGAAATAGCAGTTGATAGTTACAGTACTGAGTGGTATTTGCCAATCCCACTTGCAGATAGAGATTACAAAGTTGAATTAGGTTATAAATATGGTTTTAACTGGATGTCATTGGCATTTTCTTCTACAAGTCACGTTCCTGCATCTCATCCTTCTGAGCAAATTCTTGATAAATTTGTACCTTTTAATTTGGATTCTACTTCCTCTGAGTTAATCCCTGATATTTCAAATCCTGTTGCTTCAGAACAAAATGGTATGCATGAAAGGTTATATCAAGCAGCAACTAACATTCCTCTCAGAAGAAAAGTTGGTTCTGAAGAATTTATGGAAAATGTAAATTCAACAAACTCTAATGATAATCTCACAGATTCAGGTGCTGGTAAATGGTCATCAGGTTTAAATGATTCTGGAAGTGGAATTGTTAAAAATAGATCTTTTTGGCTTGTTGCTGATGCTGAATTAATTGTTTATGGAGCTACAGAGCCTTCTGCAAAGCTGACAATAGGTGGAGAAGATGTACCCCTTGCTGCAGATGGTACTTTTAGAATTCAAGTTCCATTTAGAGATGGGACTCAAAAATATGATATTAAAGCTGTTGATGTGTCTGGTGAGCAAGAAAAAAGTATATCAATGAAATTTGATAGAACTACACCACTTGACGATACTAATGAAAAAGATAATGCTGAGACTGAATGGTTTTAATAAATTAAATTAATGCTGAAAAAAATTGTAGCTTTTACTCCATTGTTTGGGGCATTAACGTTTCCACTAATAGTTCCAATTACAATTTCTAAATTTGGTGTTAACTATGGAATTCTTTGTGCATTATTAATTTCTTCATTATGGTTTATCGCTATGTTAAGAACATCCGAAATGCCTCATTAATTTAGTTAGATTTTTGGAAGTTTTTTAAAAATATGACTCAAGTTAATGTAATTAATATCAATTCTCCTTTTCTAGATCAAAAACCAGGCACTTCTGGTTTAAGAAAAAGTACTTTAAAGTTTCAGGAAGAACATTATTTAGAAATTTTTATTGAAGCAATCTTACAGTCATTGGAAGATTTAAAAGGTTCAACATTAGTAGTTGGTGGTGATGGCAGATATGGCAATATTGAAGCAATAGAAAAAATTGTCCAAATATGTATTGCTCATAAAGTTCAAAAGGTTATTGTTCCAAAATACGGTTTGTTATCTACTCCTGCTACATCACATTTAATTAGAAAAGAAAACGCTATTGGTGGAATAATTCTTTCAGCAAGCCATAACCCTGGTGGGATTGATGGCGACTTTGGAGTGAAATTGAATATCTCTAATGGTGGCCCAGCTCCTGAGATAATTACTAATAAGATTTTCAAGGCTTCACAATTACTAACTAGTTATAAAATTTGTAAAATTCAATTATCTGACTTTAGTGAATATGGAACTTATTCTTATGGTGAAACTACCTTAGAAATTATTGATGGATTAAAAGATTATTCAAATTTGATGGAGAAAATTTTTGATTTTGATCAAATTAGTGATTTTTTAAAAAAAGACTTCTCGTTAATCTTTGATGCAATGAATGCGGTTACAGGTCCATATGCAAAAAATATTTTTGTTGAAAAAATGGGTCTTGCACATGATTCTGTCATGAATGGTAATCCGTTAAAAGATTTTGGAGGTTTACATCCTGATCCTAATCTAACTTACGCATCCCACTTGGCTGATTTGTTATTAAATAAAAAGTCTTACAGTTTTGGTGCTGCATGCGATGGAGATGGAGATAGGAATATGATTTTAGGAAGTGGATGTTTTGTAAATCCTAGTGATAGCCTTGCAGTTATAACTGCTAACACAACATGTGTACCTGGTTACAAAGATGGTATTACAGGCGTGGCACGATCTATGCCAACCAGCTCAGCGGTTGATAATGTTGCTCGAGCATTAAATATTCCTTGTTTCGAAACACCTACTGGCTGGAAGTTTTTTGGGAATCTTTTAGATTCCAATTTAATTACTTTATGTGGAGAAGAAAGTTTTGGAACAGGAAGTAATCATGTGAGAGAGAAAGATGGATTATGGGCAGTTTTGTATTGGTTACAAGTTTTAGCTGAGAAAAAATGTTCCGTAAGTGATTTGATGCAGAATCATTGGAAACAATTTGGTAGGAATTATTATTCAAGACATGATTATGAGGCAATTCCCTCAAATATTGCTAATCAAATCTTTGGTAATCTATCTTCTATGCTCGAAGATTTAAAAGGAAATAGTTTTGCCGGTCATTTAGTAAAAGTTGCAGATAACTTTTCATATTTAGATCCCGTTGATAATTCCATAAGTGAAAATCAAGGATTAAGATTGGTCCTTGATGATAATTCTCGAGTAATTGTGCGCCTTTCGGGAACTGGAACTAAGGGAGCAACATTAAGACTTTACTTTGAGAAATTTTTCGATCCTCAACAGAATCTTTCGTTAAATCCTCAGATCGCTTTGAAACCTCTAATAAATGATTTAGATACTTTATTGAACATTTCAAAACTTACTCAAATGGAAACTCCTACAGTTATTACATAGAATTGAAAGTAATAATTTTTTGACTTTATTTATATGCATTCAGAAAATTTATTTAATAATTATTCTCAAATAGAAAATAATGCACCTTTGGCAGATAAATTAAGACCAAAGAATTTGGAAGATTTTTTTGGACAACAACCAATCCTGAATGAGAATTCCCTGTTAAGAAGTGCAATATTAAACGATAAGATTAGTAATTTTATTTTTTCTGGCCCTCCTGGTGTTGGGAAAACTACTCTAATTGAAATTATTTCCTTTAATACGCGTTCAAAATTAATTAAGTTAAATGCAGTATTATCAAGTGTTAAAGAATTAAGAAATGAAATCGCTAATGCAAAAGATAGATTAATAAATTCAAAAAGAAAAACAATTTTATTTATCGATGAGGTTCATAGATTTACATCAGTTCAGCAAGATGCTTTATTACCTTCAATAGAAAATGGAACTATAACTTTTATTGGTGCTACAACTGAAAACCCCTTCTTTGCAGTTAATAAAGCGCTTGTTAGTAGGTCTCGTATTTTTACATTACTTCCTTTGGCAGAAAATGATTTGCAGAAAATAATACAGAAAGTCATAACTCACTATTCTAAAAAAAAAGATTCAAAAAAGGTTTATTTAACTCAAGATGCTATCAGTCATTTAATTAAATTTTCTGGCGGCGATGCAAGAACATTAATCAATGCGCTAGAGATGGCCATAGAAACAACTGCTGAAAATGATGCTCAAGAAATCAACATTAATCTCTCAATAGCAGAGGATGCAATTCAAAAGAAAAATATTGTTTACGATAAAAATGGTCAAAATCATTACGATGTAATAAGTGCCTTTATCAAGTCCATAAGAGGTTCTGACCCAGATGCAACTTTATTTTGGCTTGCGAATATGCTGGAGGCTGGCGAAGATCCTAATTTTATTTTTAGAAGATTACTTATATCTGCCAGTGAAGATATTGGAATAGCTGATCCTCATGCCATAGTAGTTGTACAATCCTGTTGTGATGCTTTTGATAGAGTTGGTTTCCCAGAAGGATTATATTTTTTAACGCAGGCTTCTTTATATTTAGCTGTGTCTCCAAAAAGTAATAGTACAAAAAGTATTTTCAAAGCAATTGAAATAATAAAATCTACCAATGCTTTTGATTTTCCACTTCATTTAAAAAATAATTCTAATAGTTATGTCAATCCTCATGATTATCCAGGTAATTGGGTCGCACAAGAATATCTTCCCAAATTTTTAAAAGGTTTAAAAATATGGGAACCAAATAATAATGGATGGGAAAAAACTCAATATGAAGAACTGCTTAGAAGAAAAGAAAACTAAAAATTTTTCGAACAACAAATAATCTCAGGATTAAAAGAAGTTTTTTCTTTGTAGGCTAAAGCGATAGTCCAATTATGGAAGTTAATTTGTGAATAATTTAAATGTATGTTTTTCTTCTTATGAATTAACTCTTTTGGCTTTTCAAAATATTGCCAATGGTTAATGTCTTTAGCTAATTTTCCATGATCCCATTTTATAGCCGCTTCAACAGCACACCATTGATTTAATATCATATTTTTTGTCAAATAATTATTATGGTTTGATCTATTGGTATGAAAAAAATATTTCTCTGCAAATTTTATATGGTTAAAATCTCTATCTGTTCTCTCAATATCAATTCCTAGTTTGCTTTTATGCCAGCCTATAATAATGGCATCTTTACAATGACTTAAACTGATATTTCCCATCCCTGAAGGTAAACTTGGAGGTTCTCCAGGAAGAGCATTTATTGGAATTTTGAGAGGGTCTAAATCAAAAAGTGTTGAAAGTGATTGTCGCAAATAAGCTCTTGTTTCTAAAAAAATCTTTGATCTTGAACTTTTTAGGTTTTTTGCAGTTTTAATTTCTTCAGCTGTTGCGACATCTTGCACACCTTTAATCTCATAAAACCAAATTTTTGGTATTTTATATCTATACTTATTTAATAATTTCAATGGCTCTTAAGGTTGGCGACAAAGCACCAGAATTTAAATTAAAAGATTCTTCAGAGAAAGAAGTTTCTCTTAGTGATTTTAAAGGTAAAAGAATAATACTATATTTTTATCCAAAAGATAATACTCCAGGATGTACTAAAGAAGCATGCAATTTTAAAGAGAATTGGGATTTACTTCAAAAAAATAATATAGTGGTGCTTGGTATTAGTAAAGATAATGCATCCTCTCATCAGAAGTTTATAGAGAAATTTAATTTACCTTTTATTCTTTTAACTGATCCTGAACCTTTTAAAGTTTCTTCTGATTACGATAGCTATGGACTTAAGAAATTCATGGGAAAAGAATATATGGGAATGATGAGAAATACTTTTTTGATCGATACTGATGGTAACATCGAAAAAATCTACTTCAAGGTAAAAGCAGCAATAATGGCTGATCATATAATTGCTGACCTTGGGTTAAGCTAATTTTTTACGGATAGGTGATGAATAATCATCCCCTCCATAACTAAATTAGGAGAATTGATAATATTTTCTTTTTGAGTCTTTAGAGATTTTGTGATTAATTGAGAGTCTCCTCCACAGATTATTAAAATATCCTTTTCGGGATTAAATAAACTATTAATCACGCCAGTAAGAGAGTTGATTACCCCTTTTAAAATTGCTTCTTCTGTATTAATTAAAAAATCTTTGATCGGAATATCATACTTTTTGGGAACTCTAAGATTGTTTGTATTTTGTTCCATTGATTTTAATTGTGTTAGAAAACCTGGAAGAAGTTGACCTCCAATAATAGATCCATTTGAATTCAATTTTGTTATTGATAATATTGTTCCAAAATCTGCAATTAGCAAATCTTTTTTGAAAGGGTTTTCAATAATTTTTAAAGCGGCAATACAGGCAAGAGCTCTATCAACTCCAAAATAATCAGGAAGATTTGATAATTGAATATCTTTAGTTTTTATTTCATTTTCTTTTTTAAGCAAAAAATTTGGTAGTTTTCCTACAGAAGACCAAATTAATTGATCAAGATTTATATTTTCGGGAACTTTTTGCTTTTTTTTGGTATGGAAGAATTTAGATTGATTTTTAGAATATTTTGCCCAATGAAGCCTACTATTGCCAACTAATAAAAAATTTATATCTGAGACCATTGTTCTTTGATCAATTTAATTATTAGTGTGTATTCCACATTCTTGTTTAATCCCTCCAAATCTTGTATCTCTGCCCTTTGTTTCAATACCATCTGGACTACTTGAATGCCAATCTCCTACAGAAGAATAACCTTTGACAAAAAGTGGATGGGCAGGTAAATCATTCTCTTCCATATAATAAAAAATATCTTTATTTGTCCAATTTAATAAAGGTCTTAAAGAGAGTCTTTGACGAATTACGTCTATGAATTTCATTTTGTTTCTATTTTCTGTTTGACTTGATCTAACACCGCTTGCCCAGCAGAAAATATCATTTTTTTCTAGACCATTTTCTAAAGGTTTTATCTTTCTCAATTCATGGTACTTATCTAAATCATTCTCTTTTTTTGTTTCCCAAAGTTTTCCGTATTTGGCCTCCATTCTTGCTGGAGATAATTCACTTTGCAGAACTTCAACTTCTAAGGATAAATTATCAATAAGCTTTTCAGCGTAATGGTATGTTTCTGGAGGAAGGTAACCTGTATCTATCCAAAATATTTTGATTTTTTTTTGTAGAGATAATTTGCTGACCATATCTAAAAGGACTGATGACTGTATACCAAAACTTGTTGTAATAGCAAATTGATTATCAAACTTTTCATAACCCCATGTAAGCATTCCTTGGGGTTTCATATCTACAAGCTCTTGATTATATTTGCTCAAGCAAGTTTGAATATCTTTGTGGATTTTTTCAATCATTCTTCGGTTTGATTATGAGTTTAATTTATTTCGCTCAATTTAAAAATTATTCGTATAGTTTAATAATACATTTACGCATAACAATATTTCTCTAATGAAATCAATACAAAAACCAATAGTAATAGTTGGAGCAGGTTTTGCAGGTATGACATTTGCTTTGACTTTAAAGAACCTTAACCCTTCTATACCGATTCTTGTGGTTGATTCTGAAACTAACTTTATATTTAAACCTTTAATGTACGAAGTTTTAAGTAAAGAAATAAGAAGTTGGGAAGCAGCCCCAAAATTTGAAAATATTTTTTCTGATGCGGGTATAACTTTTTTAAGAAATTGTTTAACCAAGATTTCCTTCGAAGAAAATATTCTTGAATTTAGTGACGAATTAAAATTAAGTTATCAGTATCTCGTGATCTGTACAGGATCTATTCCAAATAGTTTTTTTATAAAAGGTGTAGATGAAAATTGTTATTTTTTTAATGATATTCATGATTTAAATAAAATAAATTCTTTTTTAAAAAAATCACAACATACTGCGTTGCATAAAAAGTTATTCATAGTTGGAGGTGGTCCTTCTGGCATCGAGTTGGCATGCAAAATTAAAGATATATTTACAGACAAATTTGAAATTAATGTAATAGAAAAATCAAACGAAATCCTCAATAAAAACAAAATTTTTAATAGAGAACAAGCAGAGAAGGCATTAGAAAAGAGAAAAATCAATGTTCTTTTGAATTCCACAGTTAAAGAAGTCTCAGAAACTAAGATAAGCATTTCTAGTGAGGTTGGAATAACTTCCTTGGATAAAGATATTGTTATTTGGACAGCAGGTGTTAGACCTAATTTGTCTTACTTAGAAACTGATCAAATAACAAAAAAATGTGGACGAATTTTAGTTAATAACAATTTGCAAATAGAAAACCATAAAAACTGTTTTGCTATTGGAGATATTTCAGTTATTGAAGGAATGGAGGATTTGCCCATAACTGCCCAGGTTGCTATGCAGGAAGGAAATCATCTTGCTAATAATTTAGAACTTTTAATTCAAGGAAAAGATCCTTTACCTTTTAAATTTCAAGATAACGGTGAAATGATTAGCTTAGGAATAGGCGAAGCTTCAATTTCTGGGCTTGGGGTTACTTTATCTGGGAAATTGGCTTTTGAGGCAAGAAGACTTATATATGCTTCCAAGTTGCCTGATATTACAGAAAGCTTAAAATCTGCATCTTCATGGATATTCCAAAAAAAATCTATTTTTAAAAAGTTTCTTAAAAAAGATTATTCGAATTAAACTTTTTTGAAATATTGTTTTTGGGTATATTGAGTTAAATACGTTTTGTATGAATTTAATTGCAGTAGTTAGTAATAATTTTGATGCGTTTATAACGGTAGTTGTTTTAATAATGTCAATAATTTTGTTTATAAGAAATACTATTGCACCTGAATTGACTGGTTTGTTATGTGTCGGAATATTTATATCTACTGGGGTTCTTTCTCCTGAAAAAGCTTTAGCTGGATTTGGTAGCCCTTCTTTAATTACCCTTATGGGTTTATTTGCAGTTTCTTCAGCATTATTTAAAAGTGGTGCCTTAGACAGAGTAAGAGAATTGATTTCTTCTGAAAGTATTCGAACTCCAAGGAAATTAATTTCTTTAATAGCTTTTTTGATTGCTCCAATATCTGGAATTGTACCTAATACTCCAGTGGTAGCATCTTTGTTACCTTTAATTGAAAGTTGGTGCGCGCGAAGAAATATATCACCATCAAAAGTTTTATTACCTCTTTCTTTCGCTACTTTACTCGGGGGAACTCTGACATTATTAGGTAGTTCAGTAAATCTTCTCGTAAGTGATATTAGTCAACAATTAGGTTATGGAGGTTTGGAATTATTTAGTTTGACTTCAATAGGAATTCCTGTATGGCTTATAGGTACAACCTATATGATTCTCGTTTCTGACATGCTTTTGCCAGATAGAGGGAGAGATAAGGAGTTTATTAAAAATGGTGATATGAATATATATTTTACCGAAGTTACTATTCCCTCTACTTCAGAATTAGTTGGACAATCTGTCAGAAATAGTAGATTGCAAAGACGATTTGACGTTGATGTTCTGGAATTACAACGAAATGGAAAAGTTATTCTTCCTCCATTGGCTGATAGAAAGATTGAACCGGATGATAGATTAATAATCCGCGTTACAAGGGCAGACTTATTTAGGCTGCAGCAGGAACATACTATTCTATTAGGAGAAAACAAAACATCTTTCAATGGGACTAATGTTTTCTCAGATGATGAAGGTACTAAGACCTTTGAAGCCTTGTTACCAGCTGGTTCAACGTTAGCTGGTGCAAGTTTGAGAGAATTAAGATTTAGGCAGCGTCATAATGCAACAGTTTTAGCATTAAGAAGAGGTCAACAAACTGTTCAGGAGAGATTAGGACAAGCTGTTTTAAGGGCTGGAGATGTTTTATTATTGCAAGCACCGCTAGATTCAATAAGAGGTTTACAAGCTAGTAATGATTTGCTTATTTTAGATCAATTCGAGGATGACTTGCCTTTTTTGATAAAAAAACCTATATCGATTGCAATTGCAATAGGAATGGTGGTTTTGCCTTCCGTTTCTAATATTCCATTAGTAGGTTCAGTTCTTTTGGCAGTGATTGCAATGGTTGCTTGTGGATGTTTAAGACCTGCAGAGATACAAAAATCAATTAGGTTAGACGTGATTTTATTGCTGGGATCCTTATCGTGTTTTAGTGTAGCTATGCAGATAACTGGATTAGCAGATGTAATTGCAGTTAATTTAAACTTTGCCCTTAACGGAATGCCTCTTTATTTTGCACTAGTTGTAATTTTTGTATCTACAGTTATTCTTACGCAATTTATAAGTAATGCTGCTTCGGTTGCTTTGATTTTGCCTGTTGCTATTGAATTCTCAAATGTTTTAGAAATTTCACCAAGAGCTTTAATAATGCTTGTTTTATTCGGTGCAAGTCAATCTTTCTTGACTCCAATGGGTTATCAAACAAATTTAATGGTTTATGGTCCTGGAAGATATAGATTTTTTGATATCGCAAAATATGGAGCTGGATTAACACTTATAATGTCATTTACTGTGCCAGCATTGATAATTTTAAATTACGGGTAATATCGTGAAATTCACAAGTAAGGTTTATAAGTTAAAAGATGCTTACAAAAAGCTATCTGTACCTCAATTTACTATTGTTACAGGCTTGTTTATTATTTGCCTTGGAACTTTAATTTTGAGCTCTCCATTATGTTCATCTTCAAAGGTTGGTTTGTGGGAAGCATTTTTTACATCTACTTCTGCAATAACCGTTACTGGCTTAACCATAATAGATATTGGTGTTGATTTAAATTTCTTTGGCCAAGTTTTCTTAGCTTTTATGCTTTTATCAGGTGGTCTAGGATTAATGGCCATTACAACATTTTTACAAGGGTTTGTTGTAAAGGGGACAAAGCTAAGAACTAGATTAGACAAAGGAAAGACTTTAGATGAATTTGGAGTTGGAGGAATTGGTCGAACTTTTCAAAGCATTGCCATTACTGCGATTATTATCATATCCTTGGGCGCAATTGTCTTATATTCTTTTGGATTTGTAGATATTCAAAATAATTGGGAAAGACTATGGTCCTCGATTTTTCACAGCATTTCTGCATATAACAATGCAGGATTTTCGTTAATGTCAAATAGTCTGCAAGACTATAGAACAAATTATTTGGTGAATAGTGTTTTTGTTTTTCTCATTGTTATGGGTGGATTGGGCTGGCGGGTTATTGATGATATTTGGAGTAATAAAAAAAATCTTTCTTATAAGAAATTAAGTCTTCATTCCAGACTAGTTATTAGGACAACTTTATCTCTAATATTGTTCGGATCATTAGGGTTCTTTATCACTGAATCTTTACTAAATAGTCAATTTTTTAATGATTTAAATTTGTTTGAACGGTTAATATCATCTATCTTCGAAACAGTTAGTGCGAGAACTGCAGGCTTTACAAATTTTCCGATTTCTTTGAACTCTATCTCAGATACGGGCCTCTTATTATTAATGACGCTTATGTTTATTGGAGCAAGTACAGGAGGTACTGGTGGAGGCATAAAAACAACTACATTTATTGCTTTAATGGCTGCAACTAGATCAACTTTAAGAGGTCAGAAAGATGTAATTATTAGTAATAGATTAATTTCAGATAAAGTTATTTTAAAGGCAGTTGGAATTACAGTTGGATCTTTGCTTTTTGTTCTTTTAATGGCAATGTTGCTTAGTACAACTAATACTTTTGTTAAAAAAGAATCATTCACATTCCTAGAAATTCTGTTCACTTGCGTATCTGCATTTGCAACAGTTGGTTTTGATATTGGTTTAACCGCAAAATTAAATCATTTTGGTCAATTTATTCTTATTGTGGGTATGTTTGTGGGCAGACTTGGGATCCTTTTGCTTTTAAGTGCACTTTGGCAGGCTCTTTATAAGAGTAGAATAGATAGACAAAAGAGAATTGGCTATCCTAGGGCTGATCTATATGTTTAGAATTGACTGAGTTTTATTATGGCTGATTGGTGGCAGTGGTCTCAAAAGAGAGAAAATGAAGCACCTACTTTTGCAATTGTCGGCGTTGGAAGATTTGGAACCGCAGTTTGCAGAGAACTTATTAGTAATGGTGCTGATGTTTTGGCTGCAGATTACTCGGAAAAAGCTATTGATGATTTAAGGCAATTAGAACCTTCGATAGAAGCGAGAGTTGTAGATTGTACTGATGAAGAGTCTATGAAGGAATCGGGAATTCTTGAAATGAATACTGTTGTAGTGGGTATTAGTGAACCTATTGAAGCAAGTATAACTACAACTCTTATTGCTAAGGATAGTGAAGGTAGCAAAGTGAAAAGAGTAATAGCGAGAGCTACCAGTGATTTGCACGAAAAAATGTTAAAAAGAGTAGGTGCAGATAAAGTTGTTTTCCCATCTAGGATGCAAGGAGAAAGGTTAGGTTTAGAACTAGTAAGACCTAACCTAATTGAAAGATTGGAACTAGATAATCAAACTGGTATAGATGAAATAACTGTTCCAGAAGAATTTATTGGAAGATCTTTAAGAGATTTAAATTTAAGGAAAAATTATTTAGTAAATGTTCTTGCTGCAGGACCTGCTGAAGAGTTAACAGTTAATCCTCCAGCAAAATATATTTTGGAAAGAGGAAATATTTTGGTAGTCATGGGTAAAACTGTAGATTTACAGAAATTGCCTCAAAATTAATTATTTTTAATCAGAACTTTTATAGTATCTAATCCTTTGAGGAGCTCTTTTTAATCTTCTGACGCTTTGCTTTTCAAGTTCATCTCTAAATTTATCAGTATTTAAATTATTTTCTGAAACAGGTGATTTATTTTCTTTTTCGAAATAATTTTTTATACCCTCTTGTATTAAGACTTTTGCCATATTACTTACTGTCCTAGATTCATTATCGGCCAAAATAGTTAATTGCTCACATATTAATTCAGGAAGAACTACTTGAATTCTGGGAGATTTAGGCTTCCCATTAGTTGAGTTTTGGCGGGTAGCCATGAGTCAAAGTTGATAACTGTTACTTATTAGTATACACAGTTAGTCAAGGATACTATCTTTGTGTATATTATTAGTAAGGAAATTTATGTCCGTATCAATTAATTTTTTTATTGTCCTATGAAAAATTCAAGAAAAATTGATTCTCCTAAAAGGTCTATAATTGATAAACCGAAAAAAAGATTAGTCAATTCTGATTCTCACGATAATGAAAATAGTGACGTTTTGGTATCAGCTGTAATTAGTCCATATTTGTTAACTCATCTTCATCATATTCTTCAGCAATCTGAGTATTATGCCCAAAAAGATGGTAGAAAATCTCACGCAGCTAACTTTGCGAAACTACGAAAAGTTTTATGTTTAGACGCAAGAAGTATGGCAGATGCCTCTGCAAAAGAGATAAAAGATGTGGATAATGATTTATCTAAAAATAAATATAATGAACAAAATGTAGCTTGAAGTAATAATCTATTAATAAATAGATTTTAAAAACATGTCCAGTAACGCTGAAAAGCTTTATAGTTTAATAGCCAACGATTCCAAAAAGAAACAAAGTCTGTTTATGACAGCCTTAACCAATCCCAAAAAAGCCCTAGATAAAATATGCGATATTGGCAACGAGTTAAATATTTCTGTGACCAAAGAAGAGGTTATTGAATATTTGAGTACTATTGATGATGAGGCAACTAAAATGTGGTTGATCAAGGCTCGAGGAGGTCTTTAGGAAAAGGTTTCGAATAATTATTATTTGGATTAGTAATAGGTTTTATTCTTTTGTTGTACCCACCTCCACCAGCCAAAGTCCAAAAAAACCAATAACTCGGAATTGCAAGAGCTGCAGCTATGAAAATCACTACAATTTGTTCTATTCTTTTCATGATTTAATTTTATTCCACAAAATATTTTTTAGTAAATAAGCCACAGATTTTGTAAATTCTATTTTTAATACAGTGATTAGATTTGAAGGTGTAAGCAAAATTTATTCTACAGATGTTGTTTTAAAAAATATTAGTTGGGAGATTAAGAAAGGAGAAAAAGTTGGCTTAGTTGGTTCTAATGGCGCAGGTAAATCAACCCAATTTAAGATTTTAATTGGAGACGAAGAGCAAACAAGTGGAACGATCATCAAAGAGGGAAATCCTAAAATTGCCCATTTAAAGCAAGAGTTTGATTGTAATTTGAATTTTTCAGTGAGACAGGAATTAGAAAGTTCTTTTAAAGATATACAAATTGTTGCGATTAAACTTTTAGAAATTGAGAATAAAATGAAATCGTTGGATATAAAAAAAAATTCCGATGAACTTGAAATATTTGTAAATCAACTCGCAAAATATCAAGCAAAATTTGAAGCTTTAGGTGGTTATAAAATGCAATCTGATGTAGAAAAAATATTACCAAAATTAGGTTTTTCTATAGAAGATGCTGATAAATTAGTTGGCAATTTCTCAGGTGGTTGGCAGATGAAAGTTGCACTTGGAAAAATAATCTTACAAAAACCTGATTTACTTCTATTGGATGAACCAACCAATCATTTAGATTTAGAAACTATTTTTTGGCTGGAAGAATATCTATCATCGCTTAAAATTGCAGTTATAATAATCAGCCATGATAGATATTTCTTAGATAAATTATGTAAAAAAATAATTTTTGTAGATAGAGGAATATCTGAAACATATAATGGGAACTATTCTTTTTTTGTCGAACAGAAATCTTTGAATGAAGAATCACAAAATAAGGCATATCAATTACAACAAAAAGAAATTGAGTTACAGAAGAGGTATATAGATAGATTTAGAGCTAGTGCAACTAGAAGTTCTCAAGCAAAGAGTAGAGAAAAACAATTAAAAAAGATTTCTAAAATTGAGGCTCCCATAGCAAAATCAAAAAGTCCTGTTTTTAATTTTCCAGATTGCCCTCGCTCAGGAAAATTAGTTCTAAATATCAAAAATTTATCTCATAGTTTCCAGGATAAAATTCTTTTTTTAGATATTAATTTAAAGATTTCTTCTGGGGAGAAAATAGCAATATTAGGACCTAATGGCTGTGGCAAATCTACATTGCTTAAAATTATTATGAAAAAAATATCTCCTGAAATTGGAGAAATTAATCTTGGTAAACATAATATAATTACTAGCTATTATGAACAGAATCAGGCTGAAGCACTTTCACTTGACCAAAGGGTTATTGATTTAATATGTAATAAGTCTCCAGAATGGTCCCAAAAAAAAGTTAGAACATTTTTAGGGGGTTTTGGCTTTCAAAATGAAACTGTTTTTAAATATATTAAACAACTCAGTGGGGGAGAAAAAGCAAGATTAGCATTGGCGCTCATGATTATTAATCCTAGTAATTTCCTTCTTTTGGACGAACCAACTAATCATTTGGATCTGCAATCTAAGGAAAACTTAGAATTAGCAATTAAAAATTATAAAGGTTCATTATTAATCATTTCTCATGATCGGTATTTTATTTCAAAGGTTGCAAATAGAATTATTGAAATTAAAGATTCAAAGTTATTTTCATATGATGGTAATTACGAATATTTTTTAGAAAAAACTCAAAGCCAAAAAATTTGATTACTTTTAATGAAATTTACAATTGGCTAAGTAAGATCACTCATTTATCTTTACATTGTTTACTATCCTTGCTTAATCTTAAAAATACAAAAGTAAGTTTTAATAATTTAAATGAAAAATTATGATTTCCAGGAAAAACATTTTCAAACTTCTGATCCTATTGAAAGTTATTTTGAATGTATTACTTCCTGCGATATAAGGGATGGTCGATGTATTTCTAGATGTGTGGAAATACTTAAACGGAATGACAATTAAATTTTTTAGTTATTTTGTAGATTAGTAATATCAGTTGGTAATACTTTTAAGTTAACAAATTTATTTTTACGCTTCAATAATATATTTACTTGTTTTTTGATACCATTTTTACTAATTTGTTCTATTACGTCTGATGCGGATTCAATATCTTTATTGCCTATTTTAATTAAAATATCATCTACCTTGATTCCACTTTTTTCAGCGGGACTATTTGGTACTACATATCCAACTTTTACGACATTATTTATTCTCTCAGAAATACTTTCTTCTATTAGGCTAATTCCAATCATAGGATGTATTACTTTTCCATTGTTTAAAAGTTGATAGGCAATTTCCTTAGCTTTATTAATTGGGATTGCGAAACTCAAACCCGCTCCTGGACCTGATCTTATCAACGTATTAATACCAATAACTTCTCCATCTCTATTCAACAGTGGACCTCCAGAATTGCCAGGATTAATAGCAGCGTCTGTTTGTATCAGTTCAAGTTTTTTATCATATATTCCTAATTGAGTTACGTTTCTATTTAAATTACTAATAATACCAAGAGTAACTGTGTTTTCCAGTCCGAATGGATTTCCAACTGCTATAGCCCAATCACCAACTTTAATCTTTGCAGAATCGCCCAATTTTGCTTTTGGCCAAGGCCCTTTCCCTTCAATCTTTAGCACAGCTAAATCAGTAAAAGAGTCTTGACCAATCAGTTTAGCGTTTAATTTTTTGCCATTGGTTAAACCAACAATTACCTTATCTGATCTATTCACTACATGAGCATTGGTCATTACAAGTCCATCTGCAAATATGAATCCACTTCCTTGGTTTTGCTCTATCCTCGGTCGATTTTCATTAGGCAAATCTAATCCAAAAAATCTTTCAAAATATGGGTCTATAAATAGTTGAGAATTTCTTGGAAAATTTCTTTTTTTAACATATCTTTGAGTATCAATTGTCACCACAGCTGAACCGGTTCTTTCTACAGCTTTGGTTATAAAAGATTTGTTTGAAAATAAACTATCTTCATTAATTTTTGGTTTGCTTAATGGTTGGGATATAACTTTTGCAGGATATGTAATGCCTACTGGAATTAATGAAACGATTAGTAATAGCTTTTGGATGTATCTTTTCAATTTTATTTTCTTATGTTTTCCGAGAGATTAAGTCCATCAGAATATTATAATTTAAATATAACTAGTAATTGAATTAATTGAATCTAGAGAATAATTTAGTGACTTAAAATAGCTAAATTTCTTTTTTTCGGGCTATGATGTTAAACATATAACCAACAAATTTATAAGTTCAATGACTATCCTATTTCCGATTATATATTCTGCGGCCTTAACTTATTTAGTGTGGAAAGCTTTTAAAGTAATGTCTAATGGCTGGGGCATATCAGATAATAAAAATAAACGTTTCAGTACTTCCAGTTTTCAACAAAAAAAGTACACAATACATCCAGAACTCTTAGATAAATCAGGTAATATAACAGAAGAAGAGTTATTAACAGTAAGGTTTTCGAATGATAATGACTCTACATTAGAAGAAAAAGGTTCAACAACTGATTAATCAAAATACATCTAGGAAAAAAAATTGGAATTAAGAACAAAAATTGTTTCAGCGGTTATAAGATCTCTCAAATTGCCGCCAAGGTTTCGTTTGAAAATGGTCAAAGAAGAACCAGTGAGACTTGAACTAAGCCTTACTCCTTCTTACGGTAAAAATCCAGTTATTGTTGGTATAGTTGAATCTTTAGACTTAGTCGCGCGAAGAGATAGAGAAGGTAGACTCCCTAGAGATCTTCAAGGGACTTGGGACTGGACAGTAAGACATGGAAAAGTTAGTACTGGAGGTTGGAATCCCATGTTAAAAGAAGCATTGCAAACAATGTTTGATACAGGATTGCCAGCCATTGTATATGAGGAATTAACTGGAGATGAGTATCGACCTGTTGATGGTGTAAGACATGTTAAATAAATAATTTATTATTTTTCATAAAATCTTCCTTAAAACGTTAAAATAATTTGATAGATGATCTAGTTAATTATGAATAAAGACAATCAACCAAGATTCGGCTTTGTAAATTTTGCAGAAACTTGGAATGGCCGTATGGCAATGATGGGTATTTTGATTGGTCTTGGTACTGAACTAATTACTGGACAAAGTATTCTTAGACAAATTGGAATAGGTTAGTATTTTACTTTACTTCTTCTGCTTTCACTTCAATAGTACTTTCACTAGGCTTTTTATCTAATTGATTTTTCTTATTTATATTCTCTAAATCTGCACCGCAAGTCATGCAGGTTTCACTTAAACCTAATGATATTGCCCCACAAGTACTGCATTTATTGATTTTAGATTTGTAAGAGTTAAAACCTATAAACACTAAAACTAATAATAGAAAAGGAATTAAGAACAAAAGAAGCAGGATATTTCCAACAAAGTTAATGAAAAAGTTAAATCCAAAAATTGGAATAACTAAAAGCATGATTAATGAGTAGGTAAGAAGATTTTTATTAGCTCTAAGAAAATAATTCATCTTGATTATTCTTATCTATAATTTCTTTTTTTATTTACTAACGTCATACTAGCAATAACGACGCTCCAACACTGTCCAAAATATAAAATCACTCCTAATAGCCATACCCACAAAGTAAGTACAAGAAAACC
This sequence comes from Prochlorococcus marinus XMU1405, assembly GCF_017696275.1. Classification (NCBI taxonomy): domain Bacteria; kingdom Bacillati; phylum Cyanobacteriota; class Cyanophyceae; order Synechococcales; family Prochlorococcaceae; genus Prochlorococcus; species Prochlorococcus marinus. The sequence goes on from NZ_JAAORF010000001.1 coordinate 98,899, forward strand.
TCCAATAAAACCGTATGCTTGAAATCTTACTCCAAGTGAGAGAATACTTTTACTTACTGCAAGGTTTAAAGTGGTAAGACCAATTCCAATAAGGAAAGATCCTGGTAAAAGTGGTTTTAGTGGAACTTTCCTACTGGGTAAGAGGGCTTGTAATAAAAGAGCCATTAAAGAAAATCCAATTAGTGGTATTGCAAACTGACCAACTTGTAATAGCGGCAACTTTACTAATAAATCAGAAACAAGATTATTAGATTGTGAAAGATTTTCTAAAACGTTACTTGGGATCATTCTAAGATTTGCACTAATCTGGTCTAGTACCATTAAAAAACCAATAAAGAATACGATTAAAAAGGCTTCAATTCTATTTCTGAGAAACTTTGAAGCTTGTACTTTCCAAGCAGCACTAACTTTTTTAGATGGAATTTCGTCTTCCCAAAGCCTATCTGAGCCTCTTTGAAGAGATAGATATGCATTTCCTGCTGTAAAAAGCAAAAACATAGCCCCTAGAATACCTGCCCCAAAACCTTGATCTATCAAATTAAATAATGTTGTTTCTACTAACTCAACTACTGAAGGAGGTAAAAGTTGAGCTGCAATAGAAATTATTTGTTGATCTAATCCTTCTTGTTTTCCTAGGAACCATGAAGCTATGGAAAGAGAAATCAGAAGAATAGGAAAAAATGATTGAAGTGTGTAGTATGCAAATGCAGCGCTTAAATCAACACAATCAGATTTGCTCCATCGCTCACAGGCTCCCCATAAACTTTTCAGAATCCATGTTGAGCTTCTCTGCATATTAATTTTCTTCAAATATTTTATTTATTTACTAATTTTTATTGTATCTGATTAAGAAATTTTTCAAGCAATTATTTATTTATGATGCAACTATTTTTCCAATAATAAATTCCCCCATGGCTTTAAAATTTCAACTTTTTCCATAGATCTACAAGCAATTAATGGAAAATTAACATCACTCAAGTCTCCTCCTGAAACTAAATTCAAAGGATTTGTTTCTAACCACTCTATAGAGCAATTTAGTTCTTCTAATAGCAGCCAGGCCGCTGCAATATCCCATATCTTGGGAGTTGATTCTATGGCTCCGAAAGTTTGTCCCATTGCTACACTCGTTAGATTTAAACTCGATACACCTAAGAGTCTGATTTTTCCAGGAAATACTGAATTTGGTTTTTTTTGTAAAATTTTTATAGATCTACTACACAAAGAAATACATTCACTTTGATGATTATTTTGTTTGGGATCTATTTTCTGGTTATTTAACCAAACCCCTTTACCTTTAATTGATACAAACTTTTTTTTCAATGTAGGAATTATTAAAAAAGAAGATTGTGGTTTGCCATCAACAAACCTTGCCACTGATATAGACCAGTAAGGAATGCCCGCAGCAAAATTTGTTGTCCCATCTAGTGGATCAACCACCCAATAAGCCTTTGAGTTTGGAATTAACTTTTGCCCTTCTTCACTAAGGACGCCTTCACCTGGAGCTATTGAAGCTAGCCCATCTACGATTGTTTGGTCACTCCACAAATCACAACTTGTTAATAATGATCCGTCTGCTTTATTGCTGGCACTAATATTGCCAAAATCTTTTATCTGGCGCTGACTAACTAATTCAAATAAAGAATCTAATTCACCTAATTGCTTATTAGTTAAATTTGATGGATTCATCTTTATATATTGCAAATAGATGTATTATTTTTAATTTTATTATTTTCTAAACAAGTATTACTTATTTCTAGAAAAGTTAATCTTTCTAATTCATCTAAATTCAGATTGTAATTATAAAGAGCATTAATATTTTTTGATTTCGCGTTACTCAATTCAGTTTGTCTGACAAGAACATCCTTTAGAGTTGATATACCAACATCATATCTAAGTCTAGAAAGCCTTACAGACTCTTTACTAGATTCAATTTCTTTTAGAGATGAAATTATTTTTTCTTCATTCAATTTCAGATTTAAATAGGCTTTACTAATATTTGTAGTTAAAACATTTTTCAGATTTTTAAAGGCATATTTTTCAGATTTTGCATCTGCTATTTTTGAATTATAAGATTTCTTATTCTGTCCTCCATTAAATATACTCCATGCGAAATTGAGACTTATTGTATTTGTATAGTCAGATCCAGTTTTTTCAGAGTCAATATTAGTAGATAATGAGTCACCCCTAGAAAATGTGCTAGAGAGTGTGTTGCTAATATAAATATTTGGCTTATTTTGAGATAAAAAACTTTTTGCTTGACTCTTTTTAATAGATTCTTGTAGAAGAATGTTTTTTAAGGAAAGATTTTGATCTAAGCCTGTATTAATGTTTTTATTCAATTTATGATTCCAAAAACCTATTATATTTTGCTCATTACTAATTTCAAAATCTCCCTCTAAGTTAAGAACCTCTTTGAGGGAAATTTTATTGATTTCATGTTCAATTTTCTTTTCATTAAGAGATTGTTTATCTCGAGATAATTGAGCTTCTGCCTCAAGAACTTCAAATTTTGTACCGACTCCTGAATCTAACTTTGCCTTAGCGTTATCTAAACTTGTAAATGACAAATCAAGTGCAAATTTTTTATTTTGAATATCCTGATATGATTTCTGGTATTTGTGATACCTTTTTCTTGCTTCTTGAATTAAATCTTTCTTTTTAATCTCATAATTATTTTCTGCAATTTTGTAATTATCATTGGCAATTTCAATTTCCGATCCTCTAACAGGGTCGATTAAGTCCCATTTAATAGTGAGAGAAGGATTAGCTGTAAATTGTGATGTTTTTAAAGTTTCTGAATTACTGTTATATGTTTTACCTGATGTATATTTCGGTAATCCATTCGCTTGAAAATCCAAAGATGGATATTTTTGAGCAATCTGACTTGAGAGATTAAATTTTGCAGAAGTCACTAAATTTTCAAGTGATTTTAACTCTTGATTATCTAAGACAATTAGATCTATTTCTTTATAACTAATAAAAGGCTTATTTGATTTTTCTTCTAAAACTTTATCTATATTGTTTTTGGTTTCTCTCGCAATTACATTTGAGGGGTTGATATTTAGTGCAAAAGGCAAAATTAGGAACGGGCTTATTACTTTTCTAAGCATTTTTTGAAGTATTAGTTTTATTAGATTTTCCAATCAGAGTATCTATAATATCATTAGAATCATCAAGAACGTGAATACGAGTACCCAATTGATTTTCTACTTCTTTGATATTTTTATCATCTAAAAATAAATCAGTATTAACTTTTAACATTATTGATGGTATGTAGATAGCTTCTCCTAAATCCTTATTTTGTAGACCTGAAATTAGATCTTCACCAGTTAGGAGTCCAGTAACGACTTGCTCTTGTCCCCAATAAATACTTGGTAAACCATATAGATTAATTTTTAATCCTTCAATTAAGTTCAATTTTTTAACTGAAGGAGTTAGCGCTTCATAAACTAACTTACCAACAATCCAACTAACTTTTTTTGGCTTTTTTATTTTTTTGGGTAATTTTTTAGTCTTCTCATTTATATTTTTTAAAAAGCTTCTAATTGAGCCAACTCCATTAGATTCTTGTGGCATATTTTCGTAGGTTTTGTAACTAGGCAAATTTCTACCAGCGATTAAATACCATTCGTCTGCTAGCCAACAAAAACGAGTTCCAAGATTTCTCTGTAATGAAGCTTGTATTTTTTCTACTTGTTCAATTGTTTTTAAAGCGTATTCTGAGCTTATTGATTGTAATCCATCATTTTCAGGTCTAAATTTTGTAAGTCCTACAGGAACTATTGCAACTGATAGTACTGTTTGGGAAGTTTTTTTGTAGAATTCAGCAAGCTCAAAAATTGATTTCTCCAGAATCTCCCTGTCATTAATATTGGGACAAACAACAATTTGAGCATGTATTTGAATAGAATTTTTTTCAAACCAGGAAATTTGATCAAGAATTACTCCAGCTTTTTTATTTTTTAATAATTTTTTTCTAGTAGTAGGATCAGTGGCATGAACTGAAATAAAAAGTGGGGATAGTTTTTGAGTAGCAATTCTTTCCCAGTCTTCTTTTTTTAAATTCGTAAGGGTTAAATAAGAACCATAGAGGAAACTTAATCTATAATCATCATCTTTTATATAAAGACTTTTTCTTTTACCGCTTGGCTGTTGATCTATAAAACAAAATGGACATCTATTATTGCATTGCTTGATTGAATCGAATAATGCATCTTTAAAATTAATACCTAAATTAATGTCTTGATCTTTTTCAATACTTATATTGTGAATTTCTTGATTTTTATCTAGAACTGATATGTCTAAAATTTCTTCACTAATGAGAATTTGATAATCAATTAAATCTCTTGGTTTTTTCCCATTAATGCTAATAATTGAATCACCTGATTCAAATCCTATTTCTTGAGCAATGGAATTAGCTTCAATACTTTCAATTTCTGCAGGACTTACTTTATAGGTAAGGTTAGGAACTAAAAGATCATCGGAATCTTGATTATAATTAAGTTCTTGCCACACAATTAAATTCCAAATATTCTTCTTTATATTTATTCTAAACTCATTTATGTCTCAAAGTGTATTAAATACTTTTAAAATAGTAAATATAGTAGTGAAATTAAGGGCCATTAATTTATTAAAATATGGCATTCGCGGTTTTTTAAAACACGATCTAAATTACTTAAAAACCTAATAAAATTTTTATTCATTGAAAGAATTAATTACAAAAAATTTAGAAGTGAAGGATAAATCTAACTACGAATTACATAAAAAAGTTGAACCATATGAAAGTACTTTTTTATCAAGGCCAATTTATTTAAGATTATGGTCTTCTTTTTTCGTAATTTTACCTATATTTGTTCAAGCTCCTTGGGTTAGATTAGAACCAATTAGTGCGCTTTGTTTTACTTTTGTAATTCTCTTAGGAGTTTTCGTTTTATACAAAAAACAATCAAATAAATGGTTTATAGTCAGTTCATTATTACTTGGTGTGTCAGGAAGTTGGCTTGGTGGATGTTTGTTCTGGGGATGGCTAAGTCCATTTCCTATACTTCACATCCCTGTTGAAGCGGTAGTTCTCCCTTTAGCTTTAATTGGAATTGGTACTAATTGGAAAATTGCCTCTAGTTTTTATATCTCTTCTTTATTTGGAACTGCAGTTACTGACATTACAATATTTTTAATTGGAATAATGGATGAATGGAGAGAGGTAATTTCAGCAGATTCAGAAACTGCACCTTTAATTCTTCAAAAAACCTCAGAGAATCTTCTTCAAATTAAATCATTATCTATTATTGTTTTTGTTGCACTTTTGCTTTGGTTTATTTCAAAAGAAATTTTTGATTCTGCAACTACTAATACTATTAATGGCAAAGCACTTTTGGTTTCCAGTTATGTAATTCAAACGACACTAATTGTTGATGGTATGTTTATTGTTTTAGCAATTCTGCAACCAACTTTTAGTGGATTGGTTTAATGCTTAGACTTCCTTTTTCGCAAGAACCTATTTCTATTAATAATTGGGATGTAATCGTTATAGGTGCTGGAGCTGCAGGTCTTATGACTTGTCTTGAATTGCCTGCAAATTTAAAAGTCCTTCTTTTAAATAGAAATACCAGCAAGATATCTTCTAGTAGATGGGCACAAGGAGGAATAGCATCTGTTGTTAGACAAGATGATTCATTTGATCTTCATGCTGATGATACTTTAAAAGCTGGGGACGGATTATGTGATTATCAAGCAGTTGAAATGCTGGTTAAAGAAGCTCCAGGTTGTGTCGAAAGGTTGCAGAATTTAGGTATGATTTTTGATCAAAGTTCTGATCAACTAGCTACAACTTTAGAAGCTGCCCATTCTCGAAGAAGAGTATTGCATGTAAAAGATCGTACTGGAAGAGCATTAGTTGAAGTTTTAGAAGATCATGTTGAAAATAAAAAAAATATTCTTCACTGTAGAGGTGTAAGAGTAACCGAACTTCTTATAGAAAATGAAGAATGCAAAGGAGTTCAGGTTCTTGATGGAGCAAATTTATATTGGATTCAATCGAGAGCAGTTGTTTTAGCTACAGGCGGGGGTGGCCATTTATTTACTAATACAACAAATCCTGCACAATCTTCTGGAGAGGGGATTGCTCTTGCATGGAAAGCTGGTGCAGCTATCGAAGATTTAGAGTTTGTTCAATTTCATCCAACCGCTTTAAAATTTTATGGTGCACCTTGCTTTTTAATATCTGAGGCACTTAGAGGAGAAGGAGCTATCTTAGTTGATAAAAATGGTGAAAGTCCAGTTAAAAATCTTAAAAATCGTGATTTAGCTACTAGAGATCAAGTAAGTAGAGCAATTATGAAAAATATGCATGATAATAATGTAGATCATGTCGGCTTAGATCTTAGGTATATTGATCCAGAAAAAATTGTTGAGCGATTTCCCACTATCCTAAGTCGATGTCAGGATTATGGGGTTAATCCTTTAAATGAGGTTATTCCGGTAGCTCCTGCAGCTCATTATTGGATGGGAGGTGTAAAAACAGATTTAAATGCTTCTTCTACACGAAAAGGATTATATGCTGTAGGAGAAGTTGCTTCTACTGGTGTGCATGGTGCTAATAGATTGGCAAGTAATTCATTGATGGAATGTCTTGTTTTTGCAAGAAAAATGTCTTCAATTGTTTTGAATAACCCTTCTAAATTTGAAAAATGTGATAGATCATTCCAAAAATTTGATATTCAAGACCCAAAAGAAGATCAAATTTCTCAAATTTCTGAAAAAATTGATGAATTGAGAAAACTATGTTGGTCAAATTTAGGTGTATCTCGAAACAAGGCAAATATGAGTAAATTTTTACATAATATTCAAGATGATATTTCTCAATTACAAAAAAATGCTTTACTAAGTTCTCTCGAAAAAATAAAATTTCATCAAAAAATTAAACTTAGTGAGCGCAATAGAAGGGCACTTAATCTTTTACTTGATTTAAAGAATAGACAAATAACCACTATAACTTTGTTAAAAGCTTGTCTATTTAGAGAAGAGAGTAGAGGAGGCCATTATAGAGATGATTTTGCGGCTAAAGATAAAAATTGGAAATGCCATACTAGACAACAGTTAGATCAAAAAATAAAAAAAAGATTTATTAAAAATTAGAATCTCCTTGATAACCTGTTTTTATAACTAATTCATTCAAGTCTCTTGTACCACTTAAAATTTCTCCATTTATTTCCCAAGAAGGAAATCCACTTATTCCTTTCGTTTGGCATAGCTCATACTCATTATCTTTACCATCTCTAGCACATTCGACTACTTTTAATTTCCTAACTGCTTCTTTACCAAATAATTGTTTTTGATCATGGCAATGAGGACACCAGTATGCACTATACATAACAATATTGTTTTCACTTAAAAATTCTGCAAATTTTACTTTCTGGGGAGAGCTTGAAGTGGTAATTACTGGTGACATATTTTCAGTGGGGTTCTCAACATTAACAGCATTAGAGGGGTCAACGTTTGTTGACCAAATTAGGCCCCCTAATAGGACACTAATGGCTACTATGAAACCTCTAAAAATCATAGGTTCTCTACTTTCAAACTTTGCTCCAACCATAGAAATTATAAAGATAGAAAACGATAAAATTGCTGAAAGTATACAAAAAAAACAATATGCTTGAATCTTAAAAAACATTATATTTATTAATAAAAAGCTAAATGTTGTTGACGCACATGAAATTAGAAATACTAACCACCATAAAAACTTATTTAGTTTTTCTTTTGGGGAAATTAAATTAAGCGAAAGTATTATTGTGATAACTAATATTGATAAATACGTTATAAATCCAGCTAATGAGAGAGGTATATTAACTTGATTGTTTTCAAATAAAGTACCCCAAGGACTATTTAAAACTGTTTCACAACCATTTTGTATCCCTGGGCATGAAAGTGAAGTAAATAATCCCCAGTTTTTTAAAGTAATCGAACCTGTGTCAACTATGCCTATAGTGCTAAGAATTGCGATTATGATTTTTGGCCATTTCAAATCCTTTTTATTAATTCTGTTTAAAGTCTTAAGGGCCATACAAAATGAAAGTTTGTTATTTACATTATCTATCCTAATATTATCTTGGCATGAGAGTTATATCCGAAATGCTGTTTAAATCTTGTAATTCTTATTTTTCAAGTTGTGAAACAAAATACTCTTAAAGTAAAAGAAAAAAAACTATCTAAGATTGCATTCAGTCATGTTGGTTGCGAGAAAAATCTTGTTGATACTGAACATATGCAAGGCTTATTAGATAAAGAGGGTTATGAAGTTGACAGCAATATAAATGATGCAAATGTTGTTGTTGTAAATACTTGCAGTTTTATTGAAACAGCTAGAGAAGAATCTATTAGAAAAATTCTAGAATATACCAATCAAGGAAAGGAAGTAATAGTTGCAGGCTGTATGGCTCAGCATTTTAAAGATGAACTTCTTAAAGAAATACCTGAAATAAAAGCTTTGGTTGGAACAGGAGATTATCAAAAGATAGGAAAGGTTTTAGACAGAGTAGAAAAAGGTGAAATCGTTAATGAAGTTTCAAAAATACCGGAATTCATTGCAGATGAGGAAATACCTCGTTTTGTTGATAAAAACAAATTTGTTGCTTATCTTCGTATTGCTGAAGGCTGCAACTATAATTGCGCTTTTTGTATTATTCCTAAGTTGAGAGGTCCGCAAAGAAGTAGAACAATAGAATCTATAGTTTCAGAAGCCAAAAGTCTTGCAAAACAGGGTATTCAAGAAATCATATTAATTAGTCAAATAACAACTAATTATGGTCAAGATATTTATGGAAAACCATCATTAGCCAAACTTTTGAATGAGCTTTCTAAAGTTCAAATTCCTTGGATAAGGATACATTATGCTTATCCAACGGGTTTAACTAATGAAGTTATTAGAGCTTTTAAAGATTCAAAGAATATAGTGCCTTACTTTGATTTACCACTTCAGCATAGTCATCCAGATGTGTTGAAGAGTATGAATAGACCTTGGCAGGCTTCTTTGAATGAATCAATTTTGGAGAAAATTAGAGAAGAAATTCCATCTGCTGTATTAAGAACTAGTCTCATTGTTGGTTTCCCGGGAGAAAAAAAAGAACATTTTGAACATCTTCTTGCATTTTTGGATAGGTACAAATTTGATCATGTGGGAGTGTTTATTTTTTCTCCTGAGGAAGGAACTGCAGCTTTTCATTTGCCAAATAAAGTATCCGCAGAGGTTGCAGAGGCAAGAAAAGATAACGTTATTTCAGTTCAACAAAATATTTCTAAAGTTAAAAATCAGAGATATGTTGGTTCAAAAATGAAGATTTTGGTAGATAAAGTATCAGATAATAACCAATTAATAGGTCGGTCCTACAATTTCGCGCCTGAAATTGACGGAACTGTAATTTTATCTGTTAAAGAAAAAATTGATTTGAAAAATTATATTGGTAAATTTGTTGAGGCAAATATTTCTTTTGCGGATGAATATGATTTGTATGGAGAGGCTATTAAAATTTTGTAGTTTTTTAAATTAATTTAACCGCTCTTAAGAGCTTATCTAATGCGTAAGCAGCTCCAAAACCAAAACCAATAAATGCAAAATAGAAAATGATGTTCATTAATTTTTATACTTTTATTTAATTTAACATCAGATGAAAAGATTAAATTTTTTCGTTTAATTTCTTAATCTTGGATATATGGTGATTTTTTGTATAAACATTCTTCTGCTTTTTGCAGTTCCCGTCCTAAATATAGAGCATGATCGAATCTGGTTATTAAGTCATTTCTTTCTTCAGTGATCAATATTCCAATTTGTTTCGCACTAATACCTTTAAAAACTTCATTACTGACTCTTTTATTTTGAGAGTCGCATTTAATTGGTTCATTTGTTTCTGGGTCAAGCGCATATCCGTCATCATTAATATTATTTAGAAAGTGCTCTAAAATTATTTTATTTTCTTCAAAATCTACCTTGATAATAAAATAACCGTTTGGATCTAAATCTATAAATCGGTTGGATAGATTATTATCAATCTTTATTTTTTCATCTAAACTTTGACTTGAATCCATTTTGGGAATTTAATTTCAAACTATATTACTAATATAATCTTTGGTAAAGCTGAATAATTTTTTATTTAAAGGGTATAGATTTATTTTCAAAATCAATTTCCATCTCGGTTTGTTTATTCACTTCATTTAGCCAAGGACTAATTATATTTTCCATATTTTTGTCAAACCACTTATGCATGCTAACTGTGCTTTTTGCAAAAAAACCCCTCCGTCTTTTATGTTTACCACCCGCTCCAGGATCAAACAAATGGATACTATTATTTATTGCCCATTCAATTGGCTGGTAATAGCATAATTCAAAATGTAAATTAGATATTTCTTCTTGACTACCCCAATATCTACCCCATAAGTTGTTTTGATTTTTAACGCACATCGACATAGCAAAAATTTCATTTGAATCATGTTTTGATGCACTAAAAAGTAAAAGATTTTTTTTATTATCAACCAGGTTCTCGAAAAATGTAGATGTTAGATATTTACTTCCCCAAACTCCCCACCTCGAACAATGCTGTTCATAAAAATTATGCATTTTTTTGAGGATTTCTTGTTTGATATCATCTTCATTAAAAATTTCTACTTTAATATCTTGTTTAGTAATTGATTTCCTCTCTTTTTTTATATTTTTTCTCTGATTAGAGTTGAATCTAGAAAGAAAATCATCAAATGTTTTTTCTCCATTACTCCTCCATTCACTGCTGGAATTTATCCATTCATGGTATCCCAAAGATTTAAGATGGTTGCCCCAGCTTTCATCAATATATAAAAAATTACAACTTAGAATTTTGTTTGTAATCGCAAAGCTTTCGATTTGGTTTATAAGTAAATTTGTAATTTCTTTCTTGTCTTTATTTTTTTTATAAAGAAATTGATATCCATTTACAGGACTATAAGGACTCATTCCAATTAATTTAGGGTAATAATTTAAATTCAGCTCTTGAGCCAATCTTGCAAATGATTGGTCAAAAATGAATTCTCCATAGCTATGATTTTTTAAAAAAAGTGGGGCAATTCCTAAGATCTCTTCATTTTTAAAAGCAACAAAATATAGTGGCTGCCAACCAGTTTCTCTTGAAACACTTTTTGATGTCTCAAGGTTTTTAATCCAATTCCATTCATAAAATGGATTATTAATTTCATTTGCTAATTCATTCCATATCTCCTTGGAGATTTCCTTAATTGACAATTTGACTTCAACTTTATGTATTGGCTGGTTCATTTATTATTGAATCTATTTTAAATTTTTTTGTAATGAATATGGATTTCATTACTCATTAAATTTTTAATTGATTTTATTTCCCATAGTCTTTCGAGATTAAAAATCGCATTTGTTTGTTCTGGAGGGATCCATGTATATCTACCTCCAATAATTCGTGGAATTATTGTAATTTTTATATCTGTTATTAGATCCTCTTTTATAAATGAATTTATAAGTTTTGCACCTCCTAAAAGAGCTAAATTATTTATCCCTTGTTTTTTGAGTGAAATTAAAGTTTTTTCCCATGAATCTTCGAAAAAGAGTTCTTTCTCGAATTCATTATTTGACGAATTATTAACTTTACTTGAGCTTATTAGCCATCTTCTAATTGGTTGACGAAAGTATTTCCAATGTCTGTTAAATTTTTTGCTATTTGAAGCAACTATAGAAATTGGTTGGCTTTTTGATATATTTACTTCGTCATTATCATTGAGATTTTTAACTAGGTAAGTTGATTGATGAGCTATTAAAGTACCTAAACCAAAAATGGTGGCGTCAACCATTGATAAGGTGTGATTTAATATTTTTTTATCTTCATCGCTTCCAAGATGCGATTCTCCACCTTCAGGAAATGCAATTCTCCCATCAAGACTTGATGCTATAACAATTATTACTCTTGGGATACTCAAGTTTGCGTGACTAAACTATTTTCAAATTTCAACTTCAATGAATTTGTTAACTTTTGATCAACATAAATTTCTGCAGCATTATTTGGGCTCTCTTGAAGCCTTATTTTGTGTAATCTTGCACCAAGTTGATGTATTGGTTTTTTAAGAATATCAGAAATATATAAAGCTATATTTTCAGCAGTTGGAACACAATTATGGAAAAATTCTATGTCTTTATTAAGAAAAGTATGATCTAGTTGTTCAACAACTAAATCGTTGATTATCTTTTGGAGGGCAGATAAGTCGCAAACCATTCCTGTTCTTTTATCAATTTCTCCTTTTACAGTTATATCGACAAGATAGTTATGACCATGTCCATTAACTCTGGCACATTTCCCATAGATTTTTTTATTTTCATCAAAGGATATCTCTTCTTTTGCAAGTCTATGAGCGGCTGCAAAATGAGTTTGTACTGTTAAAAATGCTTCCATGTTTTTTCCAAAATAATCTGCCCATAAATTTGGGTTTTCATAAAGTCTTAGACTTGTAAGAGGTAAATCATCCTTTAGACGACTCCAAATGACCTTTACTAAAGCTTCAGTTGTGGGAAGTATACCCTCTTGATTGTTAACATTAAATTCAGGCCAGACATCATTTAAAAAACGAAAATCTAATTGTCCAGTAACCTTATCTTTAATAGAGTGTTTTACATCAGAGAGATTAAGTACCATTCCATCAGAGTCTAGTTCTCCACCCATTGAAACAATAAGTTCATAATTATGACCATGTCCTGGTGCAATAGTGCACTTACCAAAAAGAGATAAATTTTCTTCTGGGCTTTTCTCAGGAAGCCAATAACGGTGACTGGAACTAAAGCAGGCACGTCGAGTTATGACGCATTCACGTCCTTTTCCATGTAATGGTTTGGATTGTGTAGAAGTCATACCTGTCTGCGATAATACTATCTTAAGGTTTTAAATACGCTTTTGTCTTTATGGAACAATCCATTATCGAAAAAACACTTCATATTATTAAGGGCAGAAGCATATTTTTAATAGGAATGATGGGTTCTGGTAAGTCACAAACTGGTTTGAAGTTGGCTGAATTATTGAAGTATAAATACATTGATTTAGATTTATTAATAGAGAAGTTGGCAAAAAAATCTATCAATCAAATTTTTGATGATGAAGGAGAAGATAATTTCCGTGAATTAGAAGCAAACTGCCTTAAAGAAACTATCAAAATTCCTTCATTAGTAATCTCAACTGGGGGAGGAATAGTTACCAAATCGGAAAACTGGGGAATCTTAAGACAGGGAATAATTGCTTGGATAGATCTCGACAAAGATATAGCAATTGAAAGATTGAAAAATGAAATTGAAAATAGGCCACTACTTCAGGGAAAGAATCTAAATGATCTATATATGAGCATTTTTCAATCTAGAGAAAATTTGTATTCTCAAGCAGATTTAAGAATTAAAGTAAAAAAAGAAAATATTGAAGAAGTTGCTATGAAAGTAATTAATGCAATTCATAAAGAAATAATTAGTTAATCTGGTTCAATTCTTACTGCAAACCATTTGATAACGTATCCAAATTTTATTTCTAATTCATAAGTGCTTTCCAATAATTCTTCAAAAAATTCCTGATCACGATCTTCTATATTTTGATATATTGTTTGTGTTTCTGTCTTACTAAGCCAATTCTTCAACCATAAAATTGCTTCTTGCTTTGATACAATTTTTTCTTTTGAATCTGGCTCTAATAATACATAATGATCTGATGCTCTTATCAGTGGATTTGACATAATGAAAATTATTCTTGGATTAATTCTTTGCTTGATTTTTCAAGGAATTTTTTTAGAAAGTTCTTTTGCTCTAGTAGATTCTAACGTACGAGAGTTTTTAGAAAATCGTGTAAATCAATGGCCAGAATTATATTTGCCAGATTTTAAATTATCGGATACTTCTAAGGATTTAATTTATCCTAAATGGTTCGAGGGGAATTGGCTTGTTACTTCTCAAGATGAAGTGAATGATTCAGAAGAGCCAGTTACTTATAAAGTAAATTTCTTTAAGAATGATTCAGATTTAATTGTTGGTAATCGTGCAAAAAATTCTGAATCTATTGGAAAAGCAATATTTGGTGAAACCTTAATCAAGATTGTGAATGATCCCCAATCTATTAATAATCAAATTACTTATTTAAAAGATGATTTTTATATCGCTTCAAGAATTACAGGGAGAAATCAGATCCAAGATGATGATATTTTTTTCGCAGATGAGCTAGTTATACAAACAGCACATAGGCCAGGTGCTTCAAGGATTAATCAGGTAGAGACCATTAGTAAATTTCAAAAATGTTCTGAAGAAATATTAGAAGTTGATAATTCAATCAAACCATCAATTTGTGGAGTTCAATATGTTGCTTCTTATGGTTCAAAAGTTGGTGATCCTTATATTCATGCTATAAAAACAAATAAATATAAATTGAAGTTTGAATTTATTGAGAGTTAGCACTAAAAAGATATTCTTCTAAGTTGTTCCTCCAAATGAAAAGATTTTCTAAATAAGGGTTGTTTATGTATTCTTGGCTCCCCTCTCCTGAAAGAATTGGTCCTGCAGACTTTGGAAATTTAAGCAGGGATAATTGAGCAGCAATTGAAATATCTGCAATTGATAAACTATCTCCAACTAAATATTTCTTGTTGATCAAGGATTTTGATAAAGCTTCCAGTAATTTTTGGAGATCTAAATTATCTTTAGAAGACAAAACTACATTAGAAATTTTACTAAGATTTTCAAAAGGTAATTTATCAACAATACTTTTAATTGAAGAAGGTATTTCATCTGGAAGTAATGCAGTTCTTAGCTGTGGATTTTCTATTGCAGATTTTATTAAAGCTTTTCTACAAGTTGTAGCCATTGTAGTATCTGCCCAGTCTTCAATTAGTTTACATTGTGCAAATAATATTGGATCCTCCGGAAAGAGTGGATTGTTTTTATTTTTTTTATCTATATATTCACAAATAGTTGAAGAGTCATTAATAACTTGATCATTACTATCGACTATTAAAGGTACTTGTTTTTGACCTGATAATTTAAAGATTTCAAATTGGCCTATTCCAGGTGTTACTTCTTCAACTCGATATTGTAGTTTTTTTGCATGAAGAGCCATTCTTGTTTTTAAACAAAAAGCACTATGCCTAAATTGATATAATGTAATCATGCTGTTTAATGTTTGTTAAAACTTAGCTAAAAAAGTAATCTATTTGTGGAGCTGATGGGCGAATTTTTCTCTAATGTTGCGAGATATCCAAAGTATTTGATATCTATCATTATTGGGGGACTTGTTGCTTTGCTTGAACCTTTATTCAAGAATAGATCAAATCCACTCACAATAGTAGGTTTGATATCTTCTGTCTTAAGTGCTTTCATAACTGTTTATTTTGTCTTGCAAGCGATGACAAACCCAATAAATTTATAACCATAATGCCAAATAATTACCGTCTTGCAAAAGTTTCTTCTCTTTTGAAGAAAGAAATAACCCTTATTTTGCAGAATGATTTAGAAAATGATCTTATTAGAGATCATTTCGTCAATATTTCTAAGATTGATTTATCAGGTGATTTGCAACACTGTAAAATTTACATAACTTCAACTGCTGAAGAGAAAGTGAGGAAAGAGATTGTGGAAAAATTGAATACTGCTAAAAGCTCTATAAGGCATTTTTTAGGAAAAAGAATTGAGATGAGAAGAGTTCCAGAGATAATTTTTAAAGACGATGTTGTTCTTGATAAAGGATTATCAGTCTTGAAACTTCTCGATGAATTAAAAAATAAAAATCAAAATACTAATGTTGAGGACAAGGATGCCAAAAGTTGATCTACCCCTTGATCAAAGAAATATAATTATTACTCGATCAAAAGAAGGGATATTGGATATAAAAAAGATTTTCACAAGCAAGGGTGCCAATGTATTTGATTTGCCTGCAATAAGTATTGGTGATCCTGATGATTTGAATCCTCTTGACGAAGCATTAAATCAAATAAATGATTTTCATTGGATTATTTTTTCCAGTAGTAATGGCATCAAATTTGTGGATAAAAGACTTAGATACTTTAATAGTTCATTAAAAGAATGTTCTAAAAAAACAAAAATCGCCGTAGTCGGAGAAAAAACCTCAAAAACTCTTGATGATTTTGGGATTAAGGCTGATTTCATACCTCCAGAATTTGTTGCTGAAAGTTTAATTGATAATTTCCCAGTATCTGGTTATGGACTTCGAGTTTTTGTACCAAGAGTTCAAACAGGTGGGAGGGATTTAATTGCAGATCAATTTAGAAAGGCTGGTTCTCGTGTATTTGAGGTTGCTGCATATGAAACTAGATGTCCTGAATCAATTCCGGAAGAAACAATTGATATTATTTCTAATCGAAAAGTCGATGCAATTATTTTCTCGAGCGGTAAAACTGTAGTAAATGCTGCTTTTTTACTAGAAAAAAAACTTGGTAAACAATGGTTAGAATATTTTGATCAAATTAAGTTATTAACTATTGGACCTCAGACAACAAAAAGATGTAACAAGATTTTTGGAAGAGTTGATAGTCAGGCACAAAAATATACTTTTGAAGGACTACTAGATTTAGCAATTAATATTTTTAGTTAGAAAAATTTTTTGTATAGTTCTTTTCGACTAAATCTTTGAACCTATCAATATTGGCCTGTAATTCGTTTGTAACCATTTTGCCTAAAATATTTTCTTCCATAAACCGAGCAATCATTTTTGGTAGTTCATAAGTTATGGCTAAATTGACCATTGTGATTTGATCAGTTTTACTTTCGAAAACTACTGATCCCTCAGTTGGTAATCCTCCTATTGATTTCCATTTAAGTTTGCTTTTTTCAACCCTTTCTGTAATTTGAGCTTTCCATTTAAACCTAAAGCCATTTGCAGCTAAAGTCCATTCTGTTAAATCTGGTAACGTATTAGTCTCTTCGTCAACTGTTTTTACAGATTCAATCCAGCTCATCCAAAGTGACATTGAGTCTAAATCGCTCCATGTATCCCATACATTTTCTAGAGGCGCATTAACAACTGTTATTACGTCATGTTTTAGCCAAGTACCCATGAATTAACTTACTGCAAGATTTTTTGCTAATTCGGCTTTCTTCTCTAAAATTGCCGCAGCAGCTAAATGACCACTCATTGTAGCTCCTTCCATAGAGTCTATATAATCTTGTTTTGTATAACTACCAGCCATGAAGAAATTAGATATGGATGTTTTTTGATCAGGTCTGAAAGGTTCCATACCGGGAGCTTCTCTGTAGAGTGATTGTGGAATTTGTACCACATTACTCCAAAGCAATTTAAGGTTTTTTGAGGATGGGAATAGACGGCGAACCTCTTTATCTATTTCTTTTGTAATTCTTTCTGTGGATCTTCCCATCCATCTATCGCCAGGAGTTAAAACACATTGGAGAAGCGATCCCATATCTTTTTTTCTATAGTCTGCTGGACTTGCTAGTGCTAAATCAGCAAAACAACTGAAAGAGGCATCAGCAGAATAAAGAAGGTTATCTAGTCCAATTGGTTTGTTTCCAGTATTATCTTTTTGTAATTCAGTAACCCAACCGTCATATCTTAATTGGATTGTGGCAACAGCTACAGCTCTAAGTTTTTTTAAACCTTCAAATTCTTTAAATTGATACCATTCTTTTGGAATTATTTTTTTTATTCCAGGAACATCACAGGCAGCTAGAAATTTATCTGCAAACACTGCCTTAATTCCTTCAGGAGAAGATATTTTTAATTGATTTACTGAATAAGATGAAGATTCCTTTTCATAAATGATTTCCTCAACTTTGTGGTTAAGATGTATTTTTGCTCCTTTGTTTGTGATGTAGTCGATAATAGGTTGAGTTAACCACTTATGTGGAGAACCTTTTAAAAGATTAAGTTTTGAGGCTTCTGTTTTTGAAGCAAACATCATAAATATAGTTAGCATGCATCTTGCTGAAATATCTTTGCAATTAATAAAACCTAAAGCATATGCGATAGGATCCCACATTCTTTCTAAACTTTTTTCACTTCCACCATGGTTTAAAAACCATTCTTTAAAACTAATTTTATCTAGATCTCTAATTATTTTCATTGCGCCTTCATAGTCTATCAATCCTCTAACTATTGGGCTTGTTCCTAAAGCTAAGGCATTTCTGAACTTATCTAACCAAGTAAGTTGTTCGGTGGTAAAAAAAGCTTTTAGTCCATTAAATGGAGCACCTAATGGGAATCTGAAGTCTAAAGATTTTAAATTGCCACCATTATTGATAAATAGATGAGTATGATCTTTTGGGAGTAAATTGTCTAAAGCTCCCACTTTTTTCATTAATTTAAAGAGATTTGCATAATTGTAAAAAAATACATGTAAACCCATTTCTATGTGGTTTCCATCCTTATCTTCCCAACTTCCGACTTTACCTCCCCAAAATGACCTGCTCTCGTAAATTTCTACTTCATGACCTTCATCAACTAAATTGACTGCTGCTGTAAGACCAGCTAATCCAGAACCAACTATTGCAATTTTCACTTTTTCTTAAAATTATAACAAATCAAGTTTGGATAATGTTTGTTCTATGCATCCTATCGATAAAGTTTTTATATTATAAATAGTGGAAATCCCTTTGTTTATGGAAAATGTAGAAGCTAAACAGGAAATTAAAAATTCTGATGATGGCAAAGGTATCTTAATTACGAATGATGCTATAGAACAAATTTCAAATTTATTGAATGGTCAAAGTGATAAAAAAGCATTAAGGGTAGGAGTAAGATCAGGCGGTTGTAGTGGGATGAGTTATACGATGGATTTTATAGGAACTAATGAAATAAATCCCGATGATAAAGTTTATTATTATTCATTAAAAGCTGATCAAAGCTTTCAAGTAGTTTGTGATCCTAAAAGTCTCTTATATATTTATGGAATGCAATTAGATTTTAGTAAGGAATTAATTGGCGGTGGCTTTAATTTTGTAAATCCAAATGCTTCTCAAACTTGCGGTTGTGGAAGCTCCTTTGCAGTTTAATAGATAATGAATAACGAAATTAATCCCATCGAAGAGGATTTTAATGCAGCTCTATCAAGATATAAAGCAGGGCAAGATTTAATCCCAATTGTTCAAGATTTTCAAAAAATCATACAGCAAATTCCAAATCATTTTGCTGCCTGGACTTGTTTATCATGGCTTCAATTACTTTTGAAAAATAATGAAGAAGCTTTGTCAGCTGCCAGACAAGCTGTTCGATTAAATCAGCAAGATCCACAAGCAAGAATGAATTTGTCTTTAGCTCTTTTGGCTACCAATAATAAAGGTGTTAGGGATCATATTGAGTTAATAAAAAAAATGTCTATGATGATGCCAGATGTGAAAAGTGAGTTAAAAGAATCTGTTGAAGACGGATTAAGTAGATATCCAGATTGGCCTGAGTTAACCAAAGTAAAAAAATGGTTGGAATTTTAAATTGTTTAAAATTTTAATATTAAGTAATGGGCATGGTGAAGATTTATCTGGCAGTCTAATAGCAAAGCAATTCGTAAAAAGTGGTTATTCTGTTCATGCTTTGCCAATTGTTGGTATCGGAAACCATTACGAAAAAGAAAAAATTAAGATTATCGGTAAAACTAAAGAATTTAGTACTGGAGGAATTGGCTATAATTCCTTTAAGGGGAGAATCACTGAGATATTAGGAGGAGAAATATTTTATCTTCTAAAAAGATTATATTTAACTTTTAAATTAAGAAAAAAATATGATTATTTTTTTGTAGTTGGAGATATTGTGCCAGTTTTTTTTGCATGGATTTGCAAGAAAGATTTTTTTACATATCTAGTTGCTTATTCCAGTCATTATGAAGGGAAGTTAAAATTACCATGGCCTTCTAAATTTTTCTTGCTCTCACAAAAAGCAAAAAAAATATATACAAGAGATTCCCTTACAGCTATTGATTTAACTTTGCAATTAAAAAAGAAAGTGTCTTTTTTAGGCAATCCATTTATGGATAAGTTTCTTCCTATAAAAAAAGAATTAAATAAAGCTGAATTTAGTATTGGATTATTTCCAGGAAGTAGATTCCCTGAGATTTTAGATAATTTTGTTTTGATTTTAGAGGTATTAGAGGCATTGTCAGATTTAAGATATTTTCAAAAAATTAAGTTTAATTTTGCAATAGTTAATGCTCTATCTCCTTTAAAAATAAAGGAGATATTTAAAAAAAGAGGATGGTTAAAACTAGAAAAAATTAAAGATAATAATCTTTTGAAATTCCAATATAAATTTTTAGAAGTGAATATACATTGGAATAATTTTGATAAAATATTATTGAAAAGTAGTTTCTGTATCAGCATGGCAGGAACAGCAGCAGAGCAAGCGATTGGATTAGGAAAACCAGTTATTCAGATTGAAGGTAAAGGTCCACAATTTACAAAAAATTTTGCAGAAGCCCAAAGACGTTTGCTAGGAAAATATGTTTTTTGTGCCACTCAATATAAAGATAAGAATGATCAAATAAATCAGACTATTAAATTGATCATAAAAATAATATACCTCATGCAGCTAAATAAGAAGTTTATGATCTCATGTATTGAAAATGCCAAAAAAAGACTGGGTGAAAACAAAGCTTGTCTTAAAATGGTTGATGATATGGATATTGTTATAAAAAATGACTAAGGATAATAATCAAAATAAGTTAAAACAAATTATCGATAATTTGTTATTAATAAATTTATTTACAGTCATTTTTTTTGCAATATTTTTTATTTTTGCAATCATCATGCAATTAAATGGCATATTTATTTTTATTAATATTATTCAGATAGTTTGGAATCCTCTTATAGTTCCGTTGATAACAATTCTTATAATTGGCGCCTTAGTAAATGGGATTAATTCTTGGTGGAGGCGTAAATTGCTTTCTCAAGAAGAGGATATTTAAAATCATAATTTTTGAGTTTGCTGCTTATTACTTTTTGTCCTTCTAATACAACTTTTGCTCCGTCTCCTAATAATATTTTTAAAACCGCTCCAGGCACTGGAAGTAAATTAGGTCTATTCAGACATTTGCCTAAAGTCTGAGAAAAGTCTCTCATTAATACTGGATTTGGTGCAACAGCATTAAATACTCCTGAATACTTTTTATCAACTAATGCTCGAGTAATTAATGCACATAAATCACTTCTATGAATCCAACTCATCCATTGCTTACCATCTCCAATTGGTCCACCTAATCCTACTTTGAATATAGGGAGCATTTTTCCTAATGCTCCTCCATCTGCTTCTAGAACAATTCCAATTCTAAAAATAACTAACCTTGAAAAAAATGGTTTTTCAGCAGCGACTAATTCCCATTTTTTGCAAAGATTAGCTAAAAAGTCTTTTCCTCCAATACTATTTTCATTGAATTCACCAGAAATACTTGTACCGTAATAACCTATTGCTGATCCATTTATGATTACTTTTGGATTGATTTTAAAATTTTTAAGAGTCTTCATCATAAATTTAGTGGTGTTAATACGACTATTTTCAATCTCCTGTTTTTGTTCAGAAGTCCATTTTTTTTCTGCTATTGGTTCTCCCATCAAATTAATAATTCCATCTGTCTCTCTTAAAATATTTAGAAGATTTTCGTTATTCCAGTTTTTTTCTTTTGATAAATCTATTTGAAAAAATTTAAACTTATTGAAATCTAAATCAATCTTTAATTTACTTATGGGTTTTCTACTTACAATGTATATTTCGTGATTTTCATTGAGTAGTGTTGGTGCTAATTCTTTACCAACAAATCCTGTACAGCCGAGTAGTAAAAGACGCATATTATATAGATGTTTATCATTTAAGGCTATTAAATTTTTTAAACGTTTGTAATTATTATTCCCGTATAAATTTTTTTAAATATTTTCAAACAAGTTTTTGTATAATAAATTTCAAATAACTTTGTTGAATTTATTATGACAGATTCTATTCAAAAGAAACCTTTAAAGAAAGGAAGCTTAGTTTTTGTCGATAGAGATCATTATATAAAAAGTATTGAAGCGCTTGCTAGTGATAAGGATCTACCTAATTATGTTTTTGAAGGTCCTGGAGAGATTCTTTCAGTCAAAGACGAATATGCTCAAGTTCGATGGCGCAGACCTGTTCCAGATGTTTGGTTGAAATTAGATCAACTTGAAGAATATACTCAATAAAATTTATATTTAAAAGTTTTTATTTTTTTTCTCTGTAGACATCCTTGATTGGATTCTTTTTGCTTCTTTGATCATTTCTTTACCATCAAATAAGTAATTATCAACGTAACCTTGTGTGTATCTATCAAATTCTGATAGTGCATCTTTAACTTGTGAAAAACAATGATAAAGATCGAGGCCTAAAGCTGAAGTAGACTTTGGAATTAATTTTTTGTTATAAATTTTTTCAACTTTTTCTATTTTCTTTTGTGAAAGGGTTATATAAATGCAAAAATTTTTCATTAGTTGGTCATCATATGGATCTGCAGATAGTTCTTTTATTTCGTTGTTCAAAGGTTTAATTATTTGACTAATTAATTTATTGATCGGAGTGTAAATTTCTTTAATCCATGTTTCAACTTCTTTGTCTTTAATTGAAGAATTATATTTTTTTTGATTAAATTTTTCTTCCCAATTTTCATTTAATGAATCAAATGATGAACTGGAAGATAAAAAACTGCTATCATATTGTTTTTTTTTAATAGGGTCATTTAGAATTTCCCAGGCATTTTGTATTGCAAGAAAACGTTCTTTCTTGCCTCCTGCATCAGGATGATGTTGCTTAACTAAAGAGCGATATGAAGATTTAATTTCACTTCTGCTTGCATTTTTTTTGACACCTAATTCTTGATATAAATTTTTCTCCATTTTTATAAATTATGCATTAAAGATAACCATCTTTTCTGGCTTGAATTGAGGTATTCGATTCAAACATTGCTGTAGATAAATATCTTTCTCCAAAACTTGGAAGAATAACTATTAATCTTTTATTCATTAGTTCTTTTCTATTACCAATTTTTATAGTTGCTGCTAAAGCTGCACCGCTGCTGATGCCAGACAAAAGACCTTCCAATCGAGCTAATAAACGCCCATAATAAAATGCTTCATCGTCATCTATTTTTATAATTTCATCAATTAATTTAGTATCAAGTACTTTCGGTACGAAACCTGCTCCTATCCCTTGAATCGAATGAGATCCTGGTTTATCTCCGGAAATTACAGCACTTTTTTTTGGCTCTACAGCATAAATTTTGCAATTTGGATTAACTTTTTTCAAAAAACGTGCACAACCAGTTATTGTTCCTCCAGTACCTACTCCTGTAACTAGGCCATCTAAATTGTTATTAGATTGGGACCATATTTCTTGAGCTGTTGTTCTTTCATGAATATCTGGATTAGCAAAGTTTTCAAACTGATTAAATTGATAGCTACATGAAATGGTTGAAGACAACTCATTAGCTAAATCTAAAGCTCCTTTCATTCCGTCTTTTCCTGGCGTAAGCTGTAATTCAGCTCCATATGCTCTTAACATTGCCCTTCTCTCAATACTCATCGTATCTGGCATAGTTAATATCAATTTATAGCCTTTTGCTGCAGCAACCATTGCTAATGCGATGCCAGTATTCCCACTTGTTGCTTCAATTAATGTTGTTTTATCAGGTGTTATCAATCCTTTTTCTTCAGCTTTACTTAACATTGAATAAGCTATGCGATCTTTAACGGACGCTGATGGATTAAAACTTTCTAGTTTGGCTATTATTTCTGGATAACAATCAAAATGTTTTCTGATCCGATTTAATTTAACTAATGGGGTATTTCCAACTAGAGAAGTTATATCATTTGCTATTTCCATGAAATGATTTTTTTAAAATGCAAAATAAAATCTCCTATATTCATGATAATTGTATTTAAAGGTCTTTATATAATTTTCTCAAAAGAATTTAATTAAAATTACTACCTGCGTAAAAATATTTATTATTATAAGAGTTAGTTTTTATAATAATTATGTATTCGTTGGAATTAAGTCTGAGGTATTCACCTTTTCCACTTTCAATTCAGAAGAAAGAATTGGATGATGTTAAACGAATTTATGATGAAATAAAAAGTTCTATGAATGAATCTTTAGAATCTTCAAAATTGATCGAATTAAGGTGTGACAAAGTGCAAGATAAATTAATTGCTGTAAGAGTTAAAGAAATCATTTCTGTTCAGATATATGAAAAATCTTCAGTAGCAGGGGGAGCTAAAAGACCAGGATTTTCTCTTAACATTGATTGATAGAATTAATGCGAGATTCACTTGAAAATGAAATACCTCATATTAAATTCAAAGATGTTTCTTTTTCATATCCTGAAAAAAAAGAAAATTTAATTTTTAAATGTAACTTCTCAATAAAAAAACCTGGATTCTGGATGGTCGTAGGTAAAAACGGAAGTGGGAAAAGTACTCTTTTAAAATTAATTAATGGAATAATTAAACCCAATAATGGTTCAATTGACTCTAATGCAAATATTGGTATGGTGTTTCAGAATCCTGATCATCAGATATTGATGCCTAATTGCAGGAGTGAACTTCTGATAAATATAAATCAAAATATAAGTCACAATGAAATTAATAAAAAAATCGAATATGTACTTGATCAGGTGGGAATGATTGGTTTTGAAAAAAGGCCAGTCCATACTTTGAGTGGTGGACAAAAACAACGCTTAACTATCGCATGCGCTCTGATAAGTGATAAAAATTTTATTCTTTTAGATGAGCCTACTGCGTTACTTGATCAAACTAGCCAATTAAAAGTTTTACAAACTATTAAAAATCTTACAAGTGATCATAAAAAACCTTTATCAGCTTTGTGGATTACTCATCGATATGAAGAATTAACTTATGCTGATGCAGTAGCAGAGTTGAAAAATGGTTTTTTATCTAGCTGGCAAGAACCATCAAAATTTCAATATAATTAAATTTTGTACTTGTCATAAGGTACTTCAAAGAGCTAAATTCATCTTATATTCCTCGGTAGCTCAGCGGTAGAGCGATCGACTGTTAATCGATTGGTCGCAGGTTCGAATCCCGCCCGGGGAGTCTTATAACTCGAAATAACCAAGCAAAGAGATCTTTAGGTCTCTTTTTTATTGCAATTAAAAGTAAATTAAGAAATTAAATGATTCATAGCGGCTTAAATTTACTTCTGGTTATCAAAAATGTTCGCTAAATGTTCGCTATTCAGGAAATAAATGTTCGCTACGGTATAAAAAGATCGCTAAGTTATTCAGATTATTTGGTTGTATGCGATTCTCATAATTGAAATCATATCTATCCTTAGGACTTGAACACTTATTATCTTATAATTATCTTCTTTAAGATAGTTAAGGTTGATGCCTAAGAAAAAGAAAAATAAAAAAAAGAATAAATACTCCTCAGATTCCTTAACTATATTGGGGTCAATTTTCTTATTGGCTGGTGGAGGAATATTGATTTATGTTGTTGGTGTCTTGATACATTTTGGTATAAGCTTCGCTTTATTTAAATTTGATGCAAATTCCTGCAATAAGGGAGAAGAATCAAAGTGCGATAAATTGTTAAATTACGACATGAGTTACGACATTTTATATAACAATGCAGAATCAGTTACTAATCCTTACTTTAAGAAAATTTATGATGAGTACCAAACCAATGAGGAGAAAGCAAGTGAGTGCCTACTTGAGTTAATCGGAGGACAAGATTTATCAGAAGATTGTATTAAATAAATGGGTAAATTTAATAGATAGTAATAACAAAAAAAGCTTATTTATATCATCAACAATTTCTGAACTTTATATAGCTAAAAAAGCAACAATGAAGAAATTAAAGAAATTTTTTCAAATGGAAAGGTTTGATGTTATTTAAAAATTATTTAATTAACCTTAGAATTGTACAAAATTATTTTAAAATTTTTACTAATTCATAAGCTTTACTTTACTTATGAAATTAATAAGAAATATAGTTTTCTCATTTGGCGCATTATCATTTATTGCCTTAGGGATTGGAGATTATGTATATGCTAATTTAAAAGAAAACTATAAAAAGAAATCATCTTGTAGTTATGAGAATGCTCAATTTGAGATGGTATATAAAGAAAATACATTTTTAGATGGTCAAATTAGAAAAAAAGGTATTTACAGATATTGCATTACTAAAGATAAAAAAATATTTGAATTCATTCATGATAAAAGTAAAGATTCATTTGTGATCGAAGAAAACTTTATAGGTTTTTTAAAGAAAGAAGCAATTTACTATACTGACTACTCTCAGAAAAGAATTGGTCAGTGGGAAATTGAAAAAAATAAGCTTATTAAATATGATTGCAAATCAGAAAGCAGAGTCAAAATTTGCGCAGATGATATAAAAAGAATCGCCGTCGCTGATGGAAGAAACCCACTCTTGCGAATTATTCAAAGAATTAATGCAAATTTTATTAAAAATGGAATATCAGGGGGAAAAATTTCTTATGTTTTTGATAATGGAGATAGTTATCAGGGAGATTGGAAAAGAAGTAAAGCAAACGGTAAGGGTACTCATATTTCACGAGACGGTTATGAAAAATATATTGGAAATTGGGTAGATGGGAAGAGAAATGGAAAAGGAACTTTAACAACGTACAATTTCAGTACAAAAAAATATGATGGGACAAAAAAATATGAAGGAGATTGGTTAAATGATAAAAAGCATGGAGAAGGAACTTTTATTACGGCAAAGGGGGATAAATATATAGGAAAGTGGGAAAATGATAAATTAATCGGTCGAGTAAATGTAATCTGGGCTAATGGAGATAAATTTTCAGGAGATTGGGTAGATGGGAAGAGGACTAAAGGAACTTTTATTTGGGCAAATGGAAGCAAATATGTAGGGAGTTGGACAAATGATGAGAGGACTGGTAAAGGAACTTTTATTTGGGTAAATGGAAGCAAATATATTGGAGATTGGGTAGATGATAAAAGGACTGGTAAAGGTATTATTATTTGGGCAAATGGGAAAAAATACGAAGGAGATTGGGTAGATGATAAAAGGACTGGTAAAGGAATACTTTATTTTAAAAATGGAAAAAAAGATTATGAAGGAAATTGGGTAAATAATAGTAAGGAAGGCAAAGGTATTGAGTATTATCTAAATGGGAAAATTCAATTTGAAGGTGATTACGTTGATAATCAGAAGAGCTATGGAACTTTGTTTAATTTAAATGGAAGCAAATATGTAGGAAGTTTCAGCGAATGGGGTATTTATAATGGAAAAGGAACTCTTATATGGGCTAATGGGGACAAATATGAAGGGGATTTTTTATATGGTAAAAGACATGGCGTAGGAACTTATATTTGGGCGAATGGAAGAAAATATATTGGAAATTGGGTAGATGGGAAGAGAAATGGAAATGGAACTTATATATATGATAATGGGGACAAATATATTGGAAATTGGGTAGATAGTAAAAGACATGGCGTGGGAACTTATATTTGGGCGAATGGAGATACGCGTAAAGGAAAATATTCAAATGATTCTTTCCTTTACGAAATAAAGTAAAACTTTATTTTTCCTCAAGCAAGATTAAATTTTTATGAGATTGCTTCCTAATGTTTAGGATAGATAAGGATTTTATAGCTTGAATTTCAGGGGTTGCTAACACAAAAAAATGTGTGTTCAATGTGCGCAAAATTCCCCTAAATTTTCAAAAAAAGTTCATAAAACTTCCCATTTCTACTGTTTATATTCCAACTCTGCGACCGCCCAGGGAGTTTTTTAATTCGGAATAAACAAGCAAAGAGATCTTAGAGTTTATTTTTTTGATTGTAATTAAAAGTAAACCGAGAAAAACACACATCATAATTCATCAACTATTCCTGAAATTAGAAACTTTTTCATTTTTCTGCTTTTGATACTACTGAAGTTTTTTTGCAAACATTTACTTTAAAAACTTCTATTAATGGAGAATAGTGAATTAACTTCACTTCAGCTTCACAATTGTTTTTAAATTTTAAAAAAGAAAATTGATATAAACCTCTATTTTCTATATCAACTTTGTTTTTTTCCATGATTAATTCAATAACCTCTGAATATTTTTCATCATATTCAGTTATAACTTCAGGGGTTGAATTTACAGAAGGGCTTAAAAATAAAAAGAAAGAACTTAAAAAATAAATTTTCTTCATTATTCCTCAATTTCCTTTATAACAATATTAATTTGTTCGCTAAATGTTCGCTATGCATCAATTAGTTCTCGGCATAACTAGGCACATGTAGGCATATCAAGGCATCTGATTTATTAATTAAGTCCCGCCCGGGGAGTTTATAAAATTCAAAAAGTTATCCAAAGTCACCCTAAAAAGGTGACTTTTTTATTTCTTTGAATTCTTTTTGTCAAATAGTGGTTCGCAGAAGATATAATCAAGTAAATTTAATTTATTTTTAATAACAGTATATAGAACATTAATAATATTTAAATTATATATCACAAACAACCAAATTAAAATTAAAAAATTGTTTTTTTAAGAACAGTAATTAGAACATTTAATAAAATCTTCACATTAGGAAAAAAAAGTTCTTTGATTGTTTTATTTTTTTTAATTAATTAATTAATTAATACATATTTTTGTTTGTATCGTTTGAATTACTGCACTAATCAGGCAATTCTAGTCATCCCACATATCCTTTTTCTCTTGATCGAAATTATTCCTTTCAAGTAATTCTATTCTTTGTTTCTGAGAATCTATTTCTGGTTCAATTACGTTTTTATCGTCAATGAATTTTGTTTGTATTTGTGAGATAATTATTTCAAATTCTTCTCCAAAAAAATCTGATATTTCTCTCCATGCCTCCATTTCTTCTTCTTTGCCAATAGTATCGTTTATTTGATGAGAAATAATTTCTAGTACATATTGTTTAAGTTCTTGATGACTCATCGATTCAACTTTTTTTTTAATGTAAAGTTCTTTAAGACTTTCTAGTTGTTTTTTTGATAAATCAGAATAGATAATTGGCTTCTTTTTCATAAATCATAAATACTTAAGTTTTTAATATAGACAAAATTATTGGTTTAAACATTCTGGAGAAATTAAACTAAGTTAATTCCTATTTGACAACTAAAAACATCATTTAACTTAATTTTTATATAATTTAAATGGCAATCTGGATTAGTTTTTCTTTCAAATTTAACCATTATTTGTTTCTGAAATTCTTTAATTATTAAGAAAAAGTAAATAGAATCGAAAGAAATTCTAAAATTTCGACTTTATAAAAATTTGCGATTTCTTTCTAATCCATTGTTATTACAAAGTTATTTAGTAAATCTAATTGATAAAATTGTTTACACTAATTCAGCAATCTTTATAAATTCTTGAGAGAATCGTAATACGAAAACTTAATTTTAATTTAATAGTTGATAAATATGAAAATTTCAATCCTTCTAATTGAAGACGATCGTGATATGCGTGATTTGGTGTCTAGGCATTTAGAACATTCTGGGTTCGATGTCCAAAAAGCTGAAGATGGAATTAAAGGTCAAGCGTTAGCTCTTCAATATTCACCAGATTTAATACTTTTAGATTTAATGCTACCAAGTGTTGATGGATTAACTTTATGCCAGCGATTAAGAAGAGATGAAAGGACATCAAATATACCAATTTTAATGATAACTGCTTTAGGCGGTCTTAAAGATAAAGTTACTGGCTTTAATTCTGGAGCAGATGACTATATTACTAAACCATTCGATTTAGAAGAATTACATGTACGCATAAAAGCTTTATTAAGAAGAACTAGCAGAGCGCAATTAAATTCAAGTAATCAGCAAGAAATATTAAATTATGGCCCTTTAACCCTTGTTCCTGAAAGATTTGAAGCTATATGGTTTGAATCTCCTGTTAGATTAACACATCTTGAATTTGAACTCCTTCATTGTCTTTTGCAAAGGCATGGTCAAACTGTATCGCCAGCATTAATTCTTAAAGAAGTATGGGGATATGAACCTGATGATGATATTGAGACAATAAGAGTTCATATTAGACACTTACGTACTAAACTTGAACCCGATCCACGTAAACCTATTTATATAAAAACTGTATACGGTGCTGGATATTGCCTTGAGTTACCTATTGGTTCTCAAGTGGAAACTGCTAGGCAAGAGTTTATTCAAGCAAGAAATCCTAACTTGATAAATTCTGCAGTAGATTAATTTTTTATAACTTCCATAGAAATTTTTAAAAAAGTAATTTCCCAAGCCAACCTTGGTTGAATGTTTTTTCTTAAGAGGTATTTTAATTTTTCAAGCTTTTTAACTAAACCTATATTTTTTGTTTTTCTCCACCAAATTGTTTGAATTAAATTTACTAAAAAAATCTGTTGAAAAATTTCTAATTTTTCAGATATTGATTTAGATATTTCTAATATTTCCAGACTATTTTTAATTGGAGAATCCAATTTACTCATAATTTCATCTGAAAATTCATTCCAAATTTCAATATTTTTCAATAATTGTTTTGGAGATCCATTTGCAGAGTTTATCAAATCTTCAAATTTTATTTTTGTACTTCTATTTAATTTAGAAGTATCTAAATATTCTTTCAAAATAGATTCTATTTGTTTACCAGAAAAAGATCGAAATCTGATGATTTGACATCTTGAGATGATCGTATCTAAGAGAAGGTTCAATTTAGATGTCAGCAAAATAAAAATGCCGTTACTAGGCTCTTCTAGTGTTTTTAAAAGGCAATTTGAGGCTGCTTCGTTTAAGAGGTGTGCATCAATAATTAAAACAATTTTTTTTTCTGAGTTTATTGATTTTTGACTAAGAAAAGTTTTGATATTACGTATTTGAGCAATTTTAATAATCTCAGATCCACTTTTTAACGTTTTCTCATGATCGGAACTTCCTGAACTTTTTGTTGCCAAAAAAGAATCAGGTTCAATAGTTAAAAAATCAGGATGGTTATTGTTTGTAATGCTGTCTTCAACATTTTCGCTTGGTGACTGTTTGAAAATCTCTTTTATAAATTGAAGAGCAGTTTGCTTTTTTCCTACACCTTCAGGCCCATAAAATATATAACCATTAGCAAATAATTTGTTTTTTATTATGTTGTTAAGACAAGTATTAACTTCTTCATTCAAGAAAAAATTATTTTTTTTAACCTCAATCATCTGTTATTAGAAAAATTGTTTAGCAAAGTCTCTTTAATTTGATTAGAAATAGTTTTAATATTTTGTGAAGCAGATATTACTTTCCAGTTTTTTTGTTTGGCAATTAGTTTGAAGCCTTCATTTACTTTTTCTAAAAATCTAATACCTTCTGATTCTATTCTGTCTGGAATTTGATTTTTTCTTCGGAACATGCTCTCTTCTGGAGAAATTTCTAGGAAGAAAGTGAGGTCAGGAGATTCTCCCTGACATACAATAGATTCAATATTTTTAATTATTTCTAAATTTATATTTCTTCCATAACCTTGATAAGCCAGGGTGGAATCTGAAAATCTATCACTTATCACCCAATCATTTTTATTTAAAGCAGGTGAAATAATTTTGGAAACGTGTTCAGCTCTATCTGCTGAATAAAGCAATAATTCCGCGAGAGATGAAGGCTTGTTATTTTTATTATTATCAAGAATCAGTCCTCTAAGTTTTTTTCCTAAAAGACTGCCTCCCGGCTCTCTAGTTGTGATTAATTTGGACCCCTTCTTAATTAGACCACTATTAGGTAGCCATTTAGACAGTTCATCTATTTGAGTAGTTTTACCACATCCATCAATACCCTCAATAACGATAAATTTTCCTTTCATTTAATCCAAAGATAAAGCATTAATTACAACTGTAATAGAGCTAATAGCCATCAATAATGCTGCAATTGAGGGAGTAAGAAGAATACCGTATTTAGGGAATAAAATGCCAGCGGCTAAAGGTATAGCTAGTAAGTTGTAACCAAAAGCCCATATTAGATTTTGTTTTATTTTTCTTATAGTTTTTTTTGCAAGATTAAAGGCGTAGGGTAATCCATTTAGTTGATCTCCCATCAATACTACATCTGCATTTGACTTGGCTATTTGAGTCCCTGATCCCACAGCAATTCCTAAGTCTGAGGATGCTAAGGCTGGGACATCATTAATACCATCACCAATCATTGCTACCTTACTGTTAATTTTTAAACTTTCTATAGTATTTAGCTTCATGTCAGGAAGAAGATCCCATTTTACTTCTGATTCTTTACAACCAATTTTTTTTGCTAAAGCTAAAACTGTTTGTTTTCTATCTCCACTTAAAATATTAATTTTAAATTTGTTTTCTCTTAAATTTTGAACAGTTTTAATTGAATCATCTCTGAGTAAATCCCCTAGAAAGATAAAGCCTAATAACTTATCTTTGATACTTACACCAACGATAGTGTACGTTTTTGTCTCTTCATTTTCAATTACTTTTTTTGCCTCACTATCAATAATTATTCCTTTACTTAGTAGCCATTCAATATTTCCAATATTAATAAGTCCATCAATTGACTCTAGTTCTCCAGAAATACCTCGACCTGAATGAGTGAAAATTTTTTTTATTGGAAATAAACTTAAATTTTGTTTTTTTGCCTCTTGCATTAAGGCATCTGCGATTGGATGCCTGCTTTCCTTTTCTAAACTGGCAGCTATTCTTAATAAAAATGAATGATCATCATTATTTTTATAATCAACAATGAAAGGTTTACCTTTTGTTAAAGTACCTGTCTTGTCAAAAATAATGTGATTAATTTTTGAAGCCATCTCTATTTTATCCCCGCCTTTAAATAAAACCCCTTTTTTTGCTGCTTTACCTGATGCGACAGTGATTACAGTTGGGGTGGCTAAACCTAATGCACAAGGACAAGCTATTACTAAAACAGCAATTGACAATTGAATGGCTAAGCTAAGGAAATTCTCAGCATTACTACCAAGCGAACTATGAAGTGTGTGGCTTGATTGAGTGATGAAATTATGATTATGACTTAATAAATCTGGCCAAATGTTTCTTGCTCCCTGCCACCAAAAGAAGAAAGTTAGAGTAGCAAAAAAAAGTACAAAGTAAGTGAATTTGCCTGCAATTTCATCAGCAATTCTTTGAATGCGAGGTTTCCTAGCGTTTACAGACTCTATAAGATTTACTAGTTTTGCAAGAGAAGAATCGCCTCCGACCTTTTGTACTTTAAGTCTTAGAGTTGAATTAAGATTTAAAGACCCACAAGATAGATTGTCACCTCCTTTTACCTCGATAGGTTTGGATTCTCCAGTAATATGTGAAACATCAACATATGAATTACCTTGGGTAACAACGCAGTCAGCAGGTACTCTATCTCCTGCTAAAACTTGAATCTCTTGATTAGGTCTTAAAGTATTTACTCTTATTAATTTTATTTGATTATCTTCTGTGTAGATATTTGCCATTTCAGGTTGAAGATCTAATAACTCTCCAATAGATGAACCAGTTTGGTATCTTGCTCTTTCCTCTAAGAAACGCCCAATTAATATAAAGCCTAATAACATAACTGGTTCATTAAAAAAACAAGGAAAACCAGTGGCAGGAAATATTAAGGATAGAAGACTCGTTGAATATGCGCTCATCACTCCAAGAGCTACTAAGGAATCCATATCCGGACGGTTCTTAAAAAATGATTTAAATCCATTAATAATTATTCCTCTGCCAGGGAATAATAGAGCCGATGTTGCTAATGAAGCGTGAAAAAATATATTACCTAATATTGGAAAATTTATATATCTTCCTTCTGCTAAATGACCTAAACCTGAAAATAATAAAAGTAATAAAGCAAAAGTTAGTTTTTTCCATTGATTATTCCACTTCTTTTTTTTTTCTAATTCTGCCTTATTTATTTTTTTTGAAAAATCATTTGTGTAAATCTTTGATGGGAATCCATTCTCTTTAAGATTTTTGAGAACTGTTTCTATTTCTATATGTTTCTGGGTAATTTCAAAATATGCACTTTCAGTTAGTAAGTTAACAGAAACATTTTCAATACCATCAGAATTATTTAATATTTTTTCAACAGTACTAACACAACCTCCGCACTTCATTCCTGTAATGTTTAATTGAATGCTTTCCATATTTTTCACTGTTGAATCAAATTCTAATGCTTAACCTTTTTTTTAACTATAATAATAAATGTAATATACTTTTTAAATAGTTATTTTTTAAATTACTATATTAATTTTATTAGTTTTAGAGCGGTGCCAAGTAATCAAAATAGAGACAATTTTATCGATAAAGCTTTTACTGTAATTGCTGAATCTATAGTAAAAATAATGCCTATTGCAGAGAAAGAAAAAAAAGCATATATCTATTACAGAGATGGCCTAGCAGCACAAAATAATGGAGATTATTCAGAAGCATTAGAATATTACAAAGAGAGTTTACTACTTGAAGAAAATAAAATTGATAGGGGTGAGACTTTAAAAAATATGGCAATAATATATATGAGTAATGGTGAAGAGGATCTGTCTATTGAAACTTATGAAAAAGCATTAGTAGAAAATCCTAAACAGCCATCATGCCTTAAAAATATAGGTTTGATTTATGAAAAAAGGGGAAGATATGCTGAGCAAAATGGTGATTTAGATCAAAGAGACATTTGGTTTGATAAGGCTGCTGAAGTCTGGTCTAAAGCAGTGAGACTATATCCAGGTGGTTATCTAGATATTGAGAATTGGTTGAAAAACTCCGGAAGAAGTTCAATCGATATGTATCTCTAATTTTTTAATCTGATAAGGAATAGTCAACTGCTTCTTTAATATTTGATATTTCTTTGATATTTATTAAATTTTGAAAATTATTATTTAGGTCCTCCTCAAGTTTTGGCACTACTATATTTTTTATCCCCAGTCTTACAGCTTCTTCTATCTTTGCTCGAAGGTTATTTGATTTTCTAACCTGACCGCTCAAACCCAATTCTCCAATAAATGAGCTACTTGCCAAAGGAGGGATATTTTTCAAACTTGATAAAATTGATATTGCTACACCTAAGTCAGATGATGGATCATTAATCTCAAAACCCCCACCAGTAGCTATATAACAATCAAATTCAGATAATTTTATCCCTACGTGTTTTTCAATAACAGCTAGAATTTGATGTAATCTATTTATGTTTATTCCAGTTGTAGTACGTCTTGGGTTACTGTAGAAAGTTTTATTTACAAGTGCTTGTATATCAACTGCTAATGGTCGAGTGCCTTCATTTGTAATCGTAGTTGTTACACCTGCAATATTTTCTTTATTTGTAAAAATTGAACTTGGGTTTTTTATCTCTCTTAAGCCCTCTTCACGCATTTCAAAAATTCCAATTTCAAAAGTTGATCCAAATCGATTTTTTATACTTCTCAGTAATCTATGTGAGGAGATATTATCTCCTTCAAAGTTTATTACTGTATCAACTAAATGCTCTAGAGTTTTAGGACCAGCTAAAACACCATCTTTGGTTACATGACCAATTATTAAAAGCGCAATATTTTTGTCTTTGGCGAGATTTTGCAATTCAGATGAGCATGCTCTAACTTGAGAAACAGATCCTGGCGAACTTTCCATCTCATGATTATGGATAGCTTGAATACTATCAATAATTGCGAAACTTGGATTTACCTGTT
Source organism: Prochlorococcus marinus XMU1405 (assembly GCF_017696275.1). Classification (NCBI taxonomy): domain Bacteria; kingdom Bacillati; phylum Cyanobacteriota; class Cyanophyceae; order Synechococcales; family Prochlorococcaceae; genus Prochlorococcus; species Prochlorococcus marinus. The sequence continues at coordinate 134,515 of NZ_JAAORF010000001.1, forward strand.
TGATCTCCTCAATTATTAGGGATAAATTAGTTTCTGCAAAAATTTTTAAATCAATACTGTTTTGATTTAATCTTTCCCATCTAATTTTTACTTGTTCTAAAGATTCTTCTGCAGTTATGTATAAAACTTTCTCATTGAGAGATATTTTTCCTGCTGATTGAAGAACTATTGTGCTTTTACCTATACCTGGTTCTCCTCCAAGTAAAACAACAGATCCAGGTACTATTCCACCTCCGAGAACTCGATCAAATTCCCTAAAACCACTTGTAAATCTTGATATTTTTTTTGATGAAATTTCATTAAACGGTATAGATTTTTTATTATTTGCTATTTCTTGATATTTAGATCTCTTGCTTTTAATTTCTTCTATAATAGAGTTCCATGAGTTGCAATTTAGGCATTTCCCAAAGTATTGAGAAGTTTTAGTCCCACAGTTTTGACAAATAAAAGTTGACAATTTGCTAGACATTTAGTTTTTTTAATAAAGTAATGGAACTAGAATGTTTGGGATATTGCCCCTCTACAAGTTAGATTAGACTAATAATTAATTCTCTTACTGATTAGCTAATAGAAACAAATGGCTCTATCTAGTCAAACTAAAGAAACAATCCTTGTCGCAGATGACGAGGCAAGTATCAGAAGAATTCTGGAGACGCGTCTCTCCATGATTGGCTACAAAGTTGTCACTGCATGTGATGGTAAAGAAGCACTAAAGTTATTTAAAGATTATGAGCCTGATTTAGTCGTACTCGACGTCATGATGCCAAAGTTAGACGGTTATGGAGTTTGTCAGGAATTAAGGAAAGACTCTGATGTACCAATTGTCATGTTAACTGCATTAGGAGATGTAGCAGATAGGATAACAGGCTTAGAATTAGGGGCTGATGATTATGTCGTGAAACCATTTAGTCCAAAGGAATTAGAAGCTAGAATTAGGTGCGTTCTAAGAAGAATTGATAAAGAACAAATTCCTGGAATGCCTAATTCAGGATTAATTTTGGTTACTGATATAAAAATTGATACAAATCGAAGACAAGTCTTTAAAAGTGATGAGAGAATTAGATTGACTGGAATGGAATTTAGTCTCTTAGAACTTTTGGTAAGTAGGTCAGGAGAGCCATTTAGTAGAGGAGAGATTTTAAAAGAAGTTTGGGGATACACACCCGAGAGACATGTAGATACTAGAGTAGTTGATGTTCACATATCTCGATTAAGATCGAAATTAGAGGCTGATCCGGCAAATCCTGAATTGATATTAACAGCAAGGGGCACAGGATATCTTTTTCAAAGGATTGTTGATATTACACCTTTTGATGGTAAGTAAATGGGCAAAGAAACTGTACATAAAATTAACAAGCCCAGAGCTATTAGAAGATTAGTAATTTGGTATAAAAGAAACTCGGCTGTAACTTCAATAGTAGATACTGCTACTAGTTCTGCAGTTACAGCTAGTAACGTCGCGGGTAATGTAGTTTCAGGTGCTGGGTCTGTCGTAAGTACAGCTAGTAATGTTGCCAGTAATGTTGCAGGTAATGTTGCGGGTAATGTAGTCTCAAGCGCTGAATCTGTTGTTAATACCGCTAGTAGTGTTGTTTCAAATGCTAGTTCAATAGCTAAAAATAAATTACAGCCATTAGTTTTTGATCCATTTAAAAGATTGCAAAACAACGATAATGTTTTAGATAAGGAAGAAGAATCTCAATCTAAAAGGATTTGGATTGCAGTTGATGGAATGGGTGGAGATTATGCGCCTGGGCCAATATTAGAAGGTTGCCTTGAAGCAATTAGCAGATTTCCAATAAATATAAAGTTTGTTGGCAAAATTGAAAAAGTCAAAAATGCTGCAGAAAAAAATGATTTAGCAGAATTAGTTGAAAAAGAAATAGAAAATAATCGTCTCGAATTAATTGATAGTGGAGATCCTATAGGAATGAATGAAGAGGCTACTGCGGTTAGAAAAAGGAAAAATGCAACTATAAATGTTGCGATGGATTTAGTAAGAAATAATAAAGCTCAAGCTGTTTATTCAGCTGGCAATTCTGGTGCAATGATGGCTTCTGCCATATTTAGAATTGGTAGGTTGAAAGGGATTGATAGACCTGCAATAGGTGCATTATTTCCTACAAGGGATCAAACTCGTCCTGTCTTAGTCTTAGATGTTGGCGCAAATACCGATTGTAAACCCTCTTATCTGCATCAGTTTGCTCTTCTAGGTAATATTTATGCAAAAGATGTTTTGCAAGTAAAAAAACCAAGAATTGGTCTCTTAAATATAGGCGAAGAGGAATGTAAAGGTAATGATTTATCCTTAAAAACATTTGAATTACTATCTAATGAAAAAAGTTTTGATTTTAAGGGAAATTGTGAAGGTCGTGATGTTTTATCAGGTAATTTTGACGTAGTAGTGTGTGACGGGTTTACTGGAAATATATTATTAAAATTTCTTGAGTCTGTGGGAGGCGTTTTATTAGATATTTTGAGAGCTGAGCTTCCAAGAGGAAGACGGGGTAAAGTTGGTTCAGCTTTTTTAAGAAGTAATTTACTCAGAATTAAAAAAAGGTTAGATCATGCCGAGCATGGTGGTGCCTTATTACTCGGAGTCAATGGTATTTGCGTGATCGGTCACGGTAGCAGTAAGTCCTTATCGGTAGTAAGCGCTCTTCGTTTGGCTCACTCGGCAGTGAATCATAATGTGATGGAAAATTTAAATCAACTTCAAAAGCTTCAAGTTTTAAATTCATAAAACATATTGCGACAAATTTATGTTTGACTTATATAAGTAACTAAAAAATTCTTTTGGAAGGAATAAAGTTTAACCAAATTGGAGTCTCATTTAAAGGGAGTGGCAGTTATGTACCCGATCAAATACTAACCAATCAAAAAATTAGTCAAAAGGTAGATACAAATGATGAATGGATAAAGTCTAGGACTGGCATTTCTGAGAGAAGAATTTCTAGCTCTGAAGATGGTGTGACTGAAATGGGTTATGAGGCTGCACTATCTGCGATTGAAATGGCTGATTGGGATATTAAAACTATTGATTTGATTGTTTTAGCTACTTCTACTCCAAATGATTTGTTTGGTTCGGCGCCCTCTATTCAAGCCAAGTTAGGAGCCCATAATGCTGTAGCTTTTGATTTAACTGCAGCATGTAGTGGTTTTTTATTCGCCTTAATAACAGCCTCACAATTTTTAAAAGGGGGTAGTTTTAGAAGGGCTATAGTTATAGGAGCAGATCAACTATCAAGTTTTGTTGATTGGAATGATAGAAGAAGTTGCATTTTATTTGGAGATGGTGCAGGTGCATTAGCAATTGAAGCCACCAATGAATTTGATAGTTTTATTGGTTTTGACATGAGAACTGATGGGGAAAGGGGTTCTTTTCTTAATCTTCCATCAAAAAATAATATGGATTCAATAATTGATAACGTTAATTTTTTAAGTGGAGGTTTTTCGCCAATTCAAATGAATGGTCAGGAAGTTTATAAATTTGCAGTTAGAGAAGTTCCAATCATTCTTGAAAAGTTGTTTAGAAAAATGAAATATAGTTCTGATGAAGTTGATTGGCTTGTATTGCATCAAGCTAATAAAAGAATTTTGGATTCTGTAGGAGATAGGTTAAAAATTCCTAAAGAAAAAATTCTTAGCAATTTAGAAAAATATGGTAATACTTCAGCAGCAACAATTCCGCTAATGATGGATGAGGCTATTAGAAACAATAGAATTAAACAAAATGATATTATTGCTACAAGTGGTTTTGGTGCTGGCCTAAGTTGGGGTGCAGCCCTCATTAAATGGGTTTAAAAACTAAATAGGAAAATTATGACAGTTGCATGGGTATTCCCTGGACAGGGTTCGCAAAAAATAGGTATGGCAAAACAAGTTCAAAATTTGTCAAATACAGAGGAGAGGTTTAGTTATGCTTCTGAGATATTTGAGCGGAATTTATTTGAAATTTGTGAGTTAAATTCTGAACCATCTAATTCTCTTTATGATTTAAATAACACAAGAAATACACAAATTTGTCTTTTTTTAATCGAATCAATTTTATTAGATGCCCTAAAAGATAAAGGTATGAAACCAAATTATGTTGCTGGGCATAGTCTAGGAGAAATTACTGCTCTGTACTGCGCAGAAGTTTTTTCATTCGAAGATTGTGTATCTCTAATAAAAGTGAGATCTGAATTAATGGTAAGTGCTGGGAAAGGATCTATGGCAGCAGTAATTGGTTTTGACAGAAATCAACTTGAGTTATTAGTAAAAAAAATTGACGATATTGTAATTGCTAATGATAATAGCTCGTCCCAAGTTGTCTTGTCCGGCTCTAATGAAGCATTAGATAATTTATCGAAAGAAATTACTTGTAAAAGATTCTTAAAATTAAATGTTTCAGGTGCTTTTCATTCACCATTAATGAAGGAGCCTTCAATAAAATTTTCTGAATATTTAAAACAGATTAAATTTCAAAATCCTTTATTTCCCGTCATAAGTAATTATGATCCTACACTTTGCAGCGATCCAAATGAGCTAAAAATTAGATTGGAAAATCAAATGTGTAATGGAGTGAGATGGCGAGAAACTATGGATTTAATGGCAAAAGATAGTAATCTGCATATTGTTGAAATTGGCCCGTCAAATGTACTTAGCGGTTTAGGAAAAAGACATCTGAAGGATATAAAAATTTCTCAAGTTTCATCTTCAGATAAATTAACTTATTAATTCTTATGAAAAACTATATTTTTCAAAAATTAATATATCAATTAGTCAGCAAACTTTTTGTATTTCCTATTTACAAATTTGTATTTAAAGGCCATTTAATAGGTAGAGAAAATATACCTCAAAAAGATTCTTTTATAATGGTTTCTAATCATGGTTCTTTACTCGACCCTCCTTTGTTAGGTCACGCTCTTGAACGAAATATATCTTTTATGGCAAAGGCAGAGCTTTTCAAAATACCTGTTCTTGGCTTTATTATAAAGGCTTGTGGAGCATATCCTGTGAAGAGGGGAATTGCTGATAAAAATACTATTAAAATAGCATGTGAAAAATTAATAAATAACAACTCTATTGGAATTTTTATTGATGGAACTCGTCAAAAAAATGGGCGAGTTAATAGACCAAAACAAGGCGCTGCATTATTAGCTTTTAAAAATCAAAAATTACTATTACCCGTTGCAATAGTTAATTCAAATAAACTAATAAAATTTAAATTCTGTATACCTTTTTTTTCAAAAATAATTATCAAAGTGGGCAAACCTATAAAACCTCCACAAAGCTCATCAAAAGATCATCTGAATATCGTAACAATGAACCTTCAAGATAATATTAATAATTTGATTGGATAAATAATCAGTTAAATGGAGAAATAGGGTAAAGGGGCAGAACTCTTTGCCATGAATTTTCAATATCATCTAATAAATTTTTATTTGATAAATCTAATAATTCTGTTAAATCTTTTTTATCGTCATAATGTGCCTCAAAAAAAAGTTCTTTAGAATCTAATTCTTTAATAACTTTTGGTGAAACTATTTCTCGAATTCCTAGACCTTCATTCCTTTGCTGGTTATTGCAAATCTCATATTTACCTGCAATAAATCCCCTTCGTTTTAATTTTTTGTAAATCCAGTATGATTTTTGGTTTGTAAAAATATTATTTTTCAATGCAATTCTTTTTGCCATTATTTCAAATGAACTAAAACTGTCTAAATGACAATTTATTTGTTGTGAGATAGTTCTTGCTAAAACGACAATAAGTCTAGAAGCATTAAAATTTGCTGGCCCTATGCTGACAGATATCTTATTAACGTTTTGTAGATTTTCTTTAGAAATAAAATTGTTAAAATCATTAATTAAGTTATTACATAAGTCATTATCAAATTTTTTTAGAAATAATTCATCAGATTTATGGTTTTTGTTTTTTCTATATCCAAAGCCAAATGAATTATCTGTGCTAAGGATCACTAATGCAGGGTAATTTCCTCTTTGTTTGAAACTATTTGTCATTTATTACCTTCAAACAGGCAATTCCATATCTGGATTACATTTAGACCATTTACCAAATTCATTTACAAAACTTTCACAAGACTGAACATCCCAATCAGTTTTGTAATCACCATTATTTACTTTAACTATAGAGACATGAATGTATGGTCTTTTTGGTTTAAAATCAGGTACATCACAAATATTATCAACATCATGATTATTCTCAACATCATGATAAGTGATACATCTATCAACCCATTTACAGTTGATGCAAATGCACATAATTAATAAATAAAATGAAAAGAAATATTCTCATTGATCATACACTAATAATCGATGAATTAGAAACAAGAATAAAATTTCATAATTGGAATTTTATTTTACCTTTTTTACCTAAAGGATCATATTTGGTTGGGGGATACATAAGGGACATTATTTTGGGGAGGGTAAGTAAGGAGGTAGATGTTGATATTGTGGTGCCTTCAAATGCAATTGAAATTGGGAAAAATATTGCGAATAACATTAATTCCAAATTTATAATTTTAGATAAAAAAAGAGAAGTTGTAAGAATTATTCTTCATCAAATTAATATTGATATAGCTAATCAGGTTTCACCCACGATCGAGGGAGATTTGAGTGCTAGAGATTTTTCAATTAACTCAATTGCTTTTTTCTTGGATAAGAAGTGTTTGTATGATCCCTTAAATGGCCTTAAAGATTTAGAGCTTTCTATGCTTAGAATGCATTCAGAAATAAATTTACTGCATGATCCTTTAAGAATATTAAGATGTTTTCGATTCGTTTCAGAATTGAATTTTGAAATTGATCTAAATTTAATTACATTTATAAAAAAAAATAAAGGAAAACTATATCTTGTTGCTAAAGAGAGGATTAACTATGAAATCCAAAAAATAGTAAATGGGTCAAATGCTCTTCATGCGGTAAGTTTGGTAAAACAATTGAATATACTAGGCTCTGAGAATTCATATAAAGATTCTTTTTTTTTGGATTTAAAGAAAATTAATTATGCAGAACTTAATCAAAAAGAAAAAGAGAAATTTTTACCGTTGTTTTTTATTAACCAACTTTTGGATGTTGTATCTCTAGAGAAACTTAAATTTAGTAAAGATGAAATTGCAAAAACAAAGTTATTGAGAAAATGGCATTTTTTTTTGAAGACCAAAAATATCGCTGAGTTAAGTGAATTTGATAGATTTAAATTACATCAAGAGTTAGAAATGTTTCTTCCATTATTTATTTTTTATTTACCTCAAAATTTGCATTCCGATTGGCTAAAAAGGTGGCGTGACAAGGAAGACAAATTATTTCATCCCTCAAATCTTCTTAACGGTAATGTAATTAAAAAAAATTTAAAAATAAAGGATGGGCCTATCTTGGGAGAGCTTTTACAGTATCTTTCAAAGGAGTTTGCATTTAATAGATTGCATAATTTTGATGAAGCTATTTATAAAGCAAAGCAATGGATTGAACAAAATGCGCCAAAATGTGATTAAATACACATAGCTTAGTTTTGTTTAGAAGTTCAGACTTCAAAATCATTTTTAAAAATTTATGAGTATTCGCATTTACATTGGCAACTTACCACAAGGATTTAATCCAAAAGAATTTGATAAGCTTTTAAAATCTATTTCTGATTCGGTTAGATTTAAAGCAGTTTTAGATAAGGAAACTAAAGAATGTAGAGGGTTTGGTTTCGCGACAACAAATAGTGAAGAGAATGCTAATCTACTGATTCAAAAATTAAATGGTTTTGAATTTAATGGTTCTAAGTTAAGAGTAGAGTTATCAGAAAAGAAGGATTCTTCTTCAAACAAAAAAAATAGTGGAAACTTTAACAAAAATAAGAAGAGGAAAGATTTTAAGAAAATTGTCCATAGCGATGCCCCTAATCTCGAAGCACCTGATCCAAGATGGGCTGGGGAACTATCGAAACTAAAAGATTTGTTAGCTAATCAGAAAACACCTGCTTAGTTATTTAATTCGGGAAATTAAAAAAGATATTGGTAACTCAAAAGCTTTAACTGAATTTTTTACAAAGGCTCTATTGTTAAACACATCATAGTCTAATCTTTCAATTGAATCTAATATGCCTCTATAAAGACGTAAAGATGTCCAAACAGGCCATCTAGCGTCAGAAGATAGCCATTTGATCCCATCTTCAGACTTTTGGAACCAATCTCGAGCCCTACTTAATTGAAACTTCATCAGTTCTTTCCATTGATTATTTATTTCGCCTTTTAAAAGCTTTTCTTCAGAATAATTAAATTTTTCAATATCTTCTTGTGGGAGGTAAATTCTACCCCTTCCTCTGTCTTCCCCTACATCTCTCAAAATGTTGGTTAATTGATTGGCTATTCCTAAAGCTATAGCTGCTTCTGAGGGGTCTGGCTTGGCACTCCATGGTGCGGATGTATAAGCGCTATCAATGCCCATTACATTCTGAGTCATTAAACCAACAGTACCTGCGACTCTATAACAATAGAGTTGTAATTCATCAAAATCCTTATATCTGAATTTATTAAGATCCATCCTCTGACCTTCTATCATGTCTAGATAAGGTTGAATACTTTGTGGATATTTTTCGATGGTATCTAGTAGAACTGAATCAAGTTCAGATTTAATATTTCCTTTAAAAATATTTTTTGTGTTTTCTTCCCACGCATCTAAATTATCTGAAAGCTCATCTTGCGATTTAGTTGAAGCTTCTAAGCTATCCATAATTTCATCTGTTCTTCTACACCAAACATAAATAGCCCAAATGGCTTTTCTTTTTTCTACAGGTAGTAGAAGAGTTCCCAAGTAAAAGGTTTTAGCCCATTTTTGGGTTTCTTTTCGGCATATCTCGTATGCTTGATCTAGTTGAGAAAATGAATTTTTCAAAAAGTTTTTAGATGAATTTTTAAATTACTGGAATGTAAATCTCATTAAGAAACAGTTTGAGGAGTTTTGGAATGCTCCTTATTAATTGATTCCGCGCATAATTTACCACTTAAAACAGCACCTTCCATAGATGCTAAATATTTTTGCATAGTATAATCACCTGCTAAAAAGAAGTTTTTTATAGGGGATTTTTGACTAGGTCTGAACTCTTGGCATCCAGGGACTGCCTTATAAACAGATCTTGGAGTTTTGACTACTCTATATTTTCGTAAGTTTGTTTTATTGTCTCCCATAAAATGCGTTGGGAATAATTTTTTGAGTTCCTCCATAGTTGCATCAACAATATCCTGATCACTCCTATTTATCCAATCTTTTGCTGGTGCAAAAACCAATTCAAGCATTGATCTATTTGGATCTTCATATTCCTTGCAGGTGATACTCATATCTGCATAAACACTGAGGAGAGGTGATCGGCTGAATAATAAATGATCAATATCTGTTAATTTTTTGTCAAACCATAAATGGATATTAATGACTGGAACACCATTTAAACCATCTAATTTAGAAAATGCATCTAATCCTTTCCATTGTTTAGGGATCATTAATTTGAAGAGATCTACTGGCATTGCACTAACATAAGCATCAGCCGTTAGCTCTTTCTTTTCGTTTTTTTCTAAAGAGGCAATAGTAAAACTTTTAACAGTGCTGTCCTCATTAAGGTTAATTTGCCTTAATGGACTATTCATGTGAACTTCGCCACCACGAGCAGTAATATAATCAACCATTGGCTGGCATAGTCTTTCTGGAGGAGCTCCGTCAAGGAATGCCATTTTAGAACCATTTTTTTCTTGTAGAAATCTGTTTAATGCTGTTAATAAAACTGTAGATGATATTTCATCCGGTCCAATAAAATTAAGAGCCTTACTCATCGCTATAAAAACTTCATCATTAACTCTTTCGGGGATATTGTGTTCTTTTAGCCAATCTGTCCATGATTTTGTATCACATTTATCTAGGTACTTTTGGCCTCTCAACATTGCAGGCACTAAACCTAATCCAAACAAAATCTTTTCATTCCATGAAAGCATATCATTATTGCTTAGTATCGCTGATACACCATTAATAGGAGCAGGTATATCGGGAAAGTCGAATCTACTGTAAGTTCCAGGCTCTGATGGCTGATTAAAAATCATTGAATGACTTTTCCATTGGAGTCTGTCTTCAATATCTAGTTCCTTAAAAAGTTGCAACATATTTGGGTAAGCTCCAAAAAAGATGTGTAATCCAGTTTCATACCAATCTCCATCTTCGTCTTTCCATGCAGCAACTTTCCCACCTAAAACATCTCTGGCTTCAAGTACAATCGGGATGTGCCCATTATCGACTAAATATTTTGCACAAGATAGACCTGCTAAACCAGCACCAGCAATTACAACACGCATTATAAAATCAAGAAATAAATTAACACTTACTAATAAGCTACATTAAAGTTAGAACATAATAGTTTTTTTCGTTGATTATTTCGTAAAATTATGGAAAAAATGCTTTTAAAATCGACTACTAGGCATGTAAGAATTTTCACTGCCGAAGTGGTAAATGAAGAATTAAAGTTTCATCCCAATAAACTAACTCTTGATTTAGATCCCGATAACGAATTTATTTGGAACGAAGATTCTCTAAATAAAATAAATGAAAAATTCAATGAATTAATAAAAGAGAGAGCAGGAAGGGATTTAGATGATTATGAACTTCGAAAAATAGGATCAGAAATTGAAGGTTTAATTAAATTGCTGCTACAAAACGGTCAGCTTAGCTATAACCCTGAATGTAGAGTAATGAATTATTCAATGGGTTTACCAAAGACCAATGAAGTACTGTGAATAGACCACCATCAAATAGAAGGCCAAGAAGAGGCTCAAATAGAAGTTATTATCCTCCAAATCCAAGGGATATGGATCCATATGGTCAAAGAAGCAATAGATTGCCTGCTTCTTCTGAACAAAAGATCAACTTTAGTACAGGAACCATTGCCGTACTTGCTGGAGTATTAATTTTAGGAGTTGGTATCGGGAGCGCTATTACCAGTACAACCGATGGCGGGCAGGGAAATATAGCAAGTCAACAACAATTAGATATGGCTGTTCCAGACCCTGAATTTTGCAGACAATGGGGAGCTAGTGCTTTTGTAATTGATGTTGAAATGTATACGACACTTAATCCATCTACTAGTTTTGTAACGCAACCAGCTCTTCAGCCAGGGTGTGTGATTAGAAGAGAGAATTGGACAGTACTACAAAAACAGGGCGCAATTAGTAATGAAGATGTAAGAGAATGTAAGCAAAGGATGAATACTTTTGCTTATATTGGATCTATAAGAGATAAGCCAATAGTTAAGTGCGTTTATCAGACTGATGTAAATGAAAATAAATTTATAATAAAAGGAGATGGACAAGCCGAAGACGGCGGGGTAGGTATTAACAAAGAAGCAATTCAGTTTTGATCAAAATTATATATGTCTCAAAGGACTTTCTAAGCTAGCAAATTGTGGAAGAATGTTTTTCTTAAATACTTCTGATGCTCTTGATGAATATCTTGACGGATTAGTAATTAATTTAAGTTCTCTTTTAACCTCTAAGTCTGCAATGAATGCTTTGTGGATTGTTCCAGCCGATAATTCTCTTTCAATAGAAACAACAGGCAAAAAGGAAGCTCCTAAACCTGATTGAACCGCATTCTTGATTGCTTCAAGAGAGTTAAGTTCCATCTCAATTTTTAATCTTTGAATATCAAGCCCAGAATCTTGGAGAAGTTTGTCAACAACTTTTCTTGTTGTAGATTGTGAGTCTAATGTTACAAAATTTAATTTGTATAAGTCTTCTTTTAGAAGCTCTTTCTTGGTCGAAAGTGGATGTTTGGATGGTAAAACTAATGCCAATTCATCAGTGGCATATGGAATTACTTGTAGTAAATTTTCCAAATCTCCAGGTAATTGTCCGCCAATAATGGCTAAGTCAATTTGTCCATTGGCGACACTCCAACCAGTTCTTCTCGTACTATGAACTTGAAGTTGAACGGATACATCAGGGTATTTTTGTCTGAATAGTCCTATCATTCTCGGCATTAAATAGGTACCTGTTGTTTGGCTCGCTCCAATAACAAGAGTTCCACCTTTTAAGCTATTTAAATCTTCAATAGCTTTGCAAGCTTCGTCGCATTGATTCAAAATCCGTTCACAATATTCAAGTAATAGCCTCCCTGCTTCAGTCAATAGAGCCTTCCTACCACCTCTATCGAAAATTGTGATTTCAAGTTGTTTTTCTAAATTTTGTATTTGTAAACTCACGGCAGGTTGGGTTACATATAAGAGATCTGCAGCTTTTTTAAAACTTCCTTGAGCTGCTATAGCTTTTAATATTCTTAATTGGTCGAGTGTAAAAGGTAATTCTGGCATCTATTATGCCTACAATTTCTTATAATTCTAATGCTTCGGAGCATTCTTGTTAAGAACAAAAATTATTTGAACATTTTAAATATATGGAGACTCATAAAACTTCCCTAATCATCTTACTTTTGATTTTGATTTTTGCGGTAATTCATAGTGGGGGAGCTGCTTTGAGAATCAAAGCAGAATCTATTATTGGTCCGAGATTATGGCGGTTATGTTTTGTTTTTTTAAGTTTGCCATCTGCAATTATCTTGATCAGTTATTTTTTGGCTCATAGATATGACGGAATCAGATTATGGAATTTACAGGGCAATAATTTTGTTTTTATGGTCGTTTGGTTCTTAACTGCAATAAGTTTTTTATTTTTGTATCCCGCTACTTACAATTTGCTAGAAATTCCTTCGGTTTTAAAACCTAAAGTACGAATCTATGGAACTGGGATAATGCGAATTACAAGACATCCTCAAGCATTTGGTCAGATAATTTGGTGTTTTGCTCATACTTTATGGATTGGTACATCATTCACATTAGTAACTTCTATTGGCTTAGTTTTGCATCATCTTTTTGCAATCTGGCATGGTGACAAGAGATTAGCAAATAGATTTGGAGAAGAATTTGAAAATTTTAAAAAAAATACATCCATAATCCCCTTCATGGCAATACTTGAGGGGAGGCAAGAATTTAAGATTAAAGAATTTTTTAGGTTATCTCAATTAGGCATATTAATTGCAATAGGCGTACTTTGGTGGTCTCATCAATATATAAATATTGCTGTTAAAACATTTAATTCATCATTTTTGTCTGAATTTTTCAATTGACAGTTTAAAATCTTAAATATAAGTTTTTTAAAAAATGCCTCAAGCTTCAGAAATTGCCTGGTTAATTCCTGTTTTCCCACTGATTGGAGCAGTTCTTTCTGGTTTAGGCCTAATAAGTATTAACAAGAAAATTAATAATTCTAGAGAAATTGTTTCTGTAGGTCTTATCTCTTTTGTTGGCATTTCTGCAGTAATTAGTTACAAAGCTCTGATTGAACAAGTTAATGGTTATCAATCTGTAGAAAAATTATTTGTATGGGCTAGTGCTGGGGATTTTACAATCCCGATGGGTTTTGTCCTTGATCCTTTGGGGAGTGTAATGCTTGCTCTTGTAACGACTATAACGTTGCTCGTGATGATTTACTCTCATGGTTATATGGCGCATGACAAAGGTTATGTCAGATTTTTTACATATTTAGCATTATTTAGTAGTTCAATGATGGGATTAATAGTTAGTCCGAATTTATTAGAAATTTATGTTTTTTGGGAATTAGTTGGAATGTGTTCTTATTTGTTGGTTGGTTTTTGGTATGACAGGGATGGCGCTGCCCACGCTGCACAAAAAGCATTTGTTGTTAATAGAGTGGGAGATTTTGGATTATTACTAGGAATTCTTGGCCTATTTTGGGCAACAAATAGTTTTGATTTTAATGAAATAGCCACTGGAATTTCTCGATCAATATCTGATAATTCGATACCTATTTGGGCTGCTTTATTGCTTTGTTTTTTAGTTTTTTTAGGGCCAATGGCAAAATCTGCTCAGTTTCCTCTTCATGTGTGGTTGCCTGATGCGATGGAAGGCCCGACACCTATTTCTGCACTTATCCATGCTGCAACAATGGTTGCTGCAGGCATTTTTCTTGTAGCAAGACTTCAACCTTTGTATTCAATATTCCCCTCTATTCAGTTCATTATTGCTTTAGTTGGTACCATCACTTGTTTTTTAGGAGCATCTATAGCTTTGACCCAAATGGATTTAAAAAAAGGTTTAGCTTATAGCACAGTCTCTCAGCTTGGTTATATGATGCTTGCAATGGGTTGTGGAGCACCAGTTGCAGGAATTTTTCATTTAGTGACTCATGCTTGCTTTAAAGCAATGCTCTTTTTGGGATCTGGTTCAGTAATACATGCCATGGAAGAAGTAGTTGGCCATCAGCCTGTTTTAGCTCAAGATATGAGATTAATGGGCGGTTTAAGAAAAAAAATGCCATATACATCAACAACATTTTTAATAGGTTGCGTAGCAATTAGTGGTATTCCCCCATTGGCAGGTTTTTGGAGTAAAGACGAAATCCTCGGAAATGCTTTCATATCATTTCCAGCTTTTTGGTTTATAGGACTTATAACAGCTGGTATGACTGCTTTCTATATGTTTAGGCTTTATTTCTTGACATTTGAAGGAGATTTCAGAGGGGAGAATAAAGAATTGCAAAAAGAGCTTCTAACGGCCTCTAAAATAAATCAAGATGAAGAAAATGAAGAACAGCATGAAGAACAAGGCACTATTCATGAGTCACCCTGGTCAATGACATTTCCCTTGGTATTTCTAGCTGTACCGTCTCTAATTATAGGTTTTATGGGACTTCCATGGGATAGCAAAATTGCCAATTTACTAGATCCTGAAGAAGCAGAGACTGCTGCAAAAGCTTTCGAATTAAAAGAATTTTTGCCTTTAGCGATAGCTTCAGTTCTTATTGCATCAGCTGGAATCATTATTGCTTATCAGGCATATTTTGTGAAAAAAATTAATTTATCAGTTTTATTTGCCGAAAAGTTTCCTAGTATCAACAGGTTTTTATCCAATAAATGGTATCTAGATGATATTAATGAAAAACTTTTTGTTAAGGGTAGTAGAAAACTCGCTAAAGAAGTCTTAGAGGTTGATTCTAAGGTTGTTGATGGCGTCGTAAATCTTACTGGACTCGTAACTTTAGGTAGTGGAGAAGGTTTAAAATATTTTGAGACTGGTAGGGCTCAATTTTATGCGCTTATTGTTTTTGGAGGAGTAATTCTACTAGTTGCTATATTTGGTATTCAATCTCCACAAGTATCTTAATTACAATTGTGTGTCTTCACTGTCCATTGGGGTGAAAAAATACAGAAAATTTCTAGACTTTATTTAAGATAAATTTCTTTTTAAATTGAGTACTTATTTTTATACCCATTTTGCGACACAAATGTTGGGAACTTTGGGAGCTGGATTGTCAAATTTTCCTTGGTTATCTGCTTCAATTTTATTCCCAATTGGTAGTGCATTTGTGATACCTTTTTTCCCAGATAAAGGCGATGGCAAAGAGGTGAGGTGGTTTGCATTGTCTATTGCATTAATAACTTTTTTAATAACTGTAGGTTCATATATAAATGGCTTTGATATTAATAATGAAAATGTTC
This sequence comes from Prochlorococcus marinus XMU1405, assembly GCF_017696275.1. Lineage (NCBI taxonomy): Bacteria > Bacillati > Cyanobacteriota > Cyanophyceae > Synechococcales > Prochlorococcaceae > Prochlorococcus > Prochlorococcus marinus. The sequence goes on from NZ_JAAORF010000001.1 coordinate 150,052, forward strand.
AACTGAAGGAAAATATTAGCTGGCTCCCTGATTTAGGTCTTACTTGGTCTGTTGGCGCTGATGGAATGTCTATGCCGTTAATATTATTGACTAGTTTTATAACTGCTTTAGCAGTTCTTGCTGCATGGCCAGTCAAGTTCAAACCAAAGTTATTTTTCTTTTTGATATTGGTTATGGATGGGGGGCAAATCGCTGTGTTTGCAGTACAAGATATGCTTTTATTCTTTCTAACTTGGGAACTTGAGTTAATTCCCGTTTATTTATTATTAGCTATATGGGGTGGCAAAAATCGACAATATGCAGCAACAAAATTCATTATTTATACAGCTGGTAGTTCTATCTTCATTCTTTTGGCAGCGTTAGCAATGGGTTTCTATGGTTCAGAAATTCCTAACTTTGAGTTTTCTCACTTGGCAGCTCAGGATTTTAGTCAAAAATTCCAAATATTATGTTATGTCGGGCTTTTAATTGCATTTGGAGTGAAACTACCAATAGTACCTCTTCATACTTGGCTTCCAGATGCTCATGGAGAAGCTACAGCTCCTGTTCATATGCTTTTAGCAGGAATTTTATTAAAGATGGGAGGATATGCTCTTTTAAGATTTAATGCACAATTATTACCCGTTGCCCATGCTCAATTTGCTCCATTATTAATAGTTCTGGGGGTAGTCAATATAATTTATGCTGCATTAACTTCTTTTGCTCAAAGAAATCTTAAAAGAAAAATTGCATATAGTTCGATAAGTCATATGGGTTTCGTTCTTATTGGTATAGGGAGTTTTAGTAGCCTTGGAACAAGTGGAGCTATGCTGCAAATGGTTAGTCATGGATTAATTGGTGCAAGTTTATTTTTTCTTGTTGGTGCCACCTATGACAGAACAAAGACTCTTAAACTTGATGAAATGAGTGGTGTAGGACAAAAAATGAGAATCATGTTTGCCCTGTGGACTGCTTGCTCCCTTGCTTCCCTAGCTTTGCCTGGTATGAGCGGATTTGTTTCCGAATTGATGGTATTTACAGGATTTGTTACTGATGAAGTGTACACACTTCCTTTTAGGGTGGTGATGGCCTCTTTAGCTGCTATAGGTGTAATACTTACTCCTATTTATTTACTTTCAATGTTACGAGAAATTTTCTTTGGTAAAGAAAATCCTAAACTAATCGAAGAAAGAAAACTTGTAGATGCAGAACCAAGGGAAGTTTATATTATTGCTTGTTTACTTTTACCGATTATAGGAATAGGTTTGTACCCTAGATTAGTTACTGAAAGTTACATTGCATCTATCAATAATTTGGTCGATCGAGATTTAACCGCAGTTAAAGGTGCAGTTAAAACAAATATTTTTTCAGGAACTAAAACAAATGACACCCTAAAAGCTCCAACTATATAATTTTAAAATTAATGCAATATTGTTTGGCATTAAATAATTAAGGGTATATCTTATGAATAGTTATTATCTATTTTAAAAATATCTAATTACAACCCTATTCATAGACAACAATTAGGGCCTAGATTGTTGATTAAGTTTCTTCAAGACGCCGCAGGAAAAGGTGATCTTGATCCATGGGATATTGATGTAATAAGTGTAATTGATAGTTTTTTAGAGCAATATTCACAATCTTTCGGAAGCAAATCTAATAGCAAAATTTCCTATCATAAGGATTTATCTGAGACAAGTGAGGCTTTTTTTGCGGCTTCAGTACTAGTTAATTTAAAGGCTCAAGTTTTAGAATCTGATGTTTTCAAAGAAAATTCTTCCGATTTTGAAGATGATTTTGACTTGGATGATCAAGATTGGATTGATCAAGAATTTGATATACCAAAATATCCTGAAAAATATCTAAGGAGAAGATCAATAGCACAACCAATTCTCAAACGTACAACAACTTTGGGAGAACTGGTAAGTCAGTTAGAGTCTATTGCTGAAGTTATAGAAACCCAAGATCTTTTACTAATGAAGAGAAAAAGAAATAAAAAATATTCAGATAAAGCTTTGATTTCTCAAGTGAAATCATTAGCGCATCGTGAGAAACTACCAGAAACCACTAAAGCATTAGGTAAATTTATTGAAGGGTGGGAAAAAGCATTGCAGTGGACAGATTTTGAATATCTTGTTGAGAAATGGCAAACTGTTGAAAAAAATGATTTAGATAAAGATCGTTTGGGTGTTTTTTGGGCCTTGTTATTTTTATCATCTGAAAACAAAATTGAAATTAAACAAATTAACTCTTTATATGGCCCAATTCAAATTAAAAGAATAATTCCGGATGGAGGTTTGGCTCAATTGCCTATAGAGAATCTTGAGGTATCCAAGACCTATCCTTCTGCTGTTTAGGAGCTTAATAGTAATAACGTATAATCTTTAAAAAAGAGGTTTTGAATTCATGAAGGCAATGATACTTGCGGCAGGTAAAGGTACACGTGTTCAGCCTATTACGCATGTTATTCCAAAACCGATGATTCCGATTTTGCAAAAACCTGTTATGGAGTTTCTCTTGGAACTTTTAAGAGAACATAACTTTAAGGAAATTATGGTCAATGTTTCTCATCTGGCGGAAGAAATTGAAAATTATTTTAGGGATGGGCAAAGATTTGGAGTAGAAATTGCTTATAGTTTTGAGGGAAGAATTGAAGATGGAGAATTAATAGGTGATGCTTTGGGATCCGCAGGAGGATTAAAAAAAATTCAGGATTTTCAAAATTTCTTTGATGAAACTTTTGTTGTTTTATGTGGTGATGCTTTAGTTGATTTAGATTTAACTCAAGCTGTTAAAAAACATAAGCAGAAAGGAGCTATTGCGAGCTTAATAACAAAAAAGGTAACTAAAGATCAAGTATCAAGTTACGGTGTCGTAGTTTCTGATGAAAACGGCCGTATAAAAGCTTTTCAGGAAAAGCCAGAAGTTGATCAAGCTTTAAGTGACTGTATAAATACAGGAATTTATCTTTTCGAACCTGAAATTTTTAATTATATCCCTTCAGCAGAGAAGTTTGATATTGGAGCTGATCTTTTTCCTAAACTTGTTGAAATGGATTTACCATTTTTTGCATTACCAATGGATTTTGAATGGGTAGATATTGGAAAAGTTCCTGATTATTGGAGTGCTATTAGAAATGTATTGCAAGGCAAGGTAAGACAAGTGCAAATACCAGGTAAGGAAATAAAACCAGGAGTTTTTACCGGTTTGAATGTAGCGGCTAACTGGGAAAAGGTTAATATTACTGGGCCGGTTTATATAGGAGGTATGACTAGGATCGAAGATGGAGCAACTATTATTGGCCCTTCAATGATTGGACCAAGTTGTTGCATTTGCGAGGGAGCAACTATAGATAACTCAATTATTTTTGATTATTCTAAAATTGGTAAAGGTGTAAGACTTATGGATAAGTTAGTTTTTGGTAAATATTGTGTTGGGAAAAATGGAGATCATTTTGATTTGCAAGATGCATCTTTAGATTGGTTAATAGCAGATTCAAGAAGATCTGATTTGACTGAGCCATCCCCTCAGCAGAAAGCTATGGCAGAATTATTAGGTACTGATTTGATTAATATTCCAGACTAAGATCAGCTTTTTCAAGAATCTCAGGAATTAAATGCTCTGCCTTTACGGCCATTAGATGAATACCATTTGCGATATTAATAAAATCATGAGCTTGTTCAGCTGCAATCTTAATACCTTCCTGTAAAGGATCTTTAGCATCTTTAAGCCGATTTAAGATATTTTCAGGGATGTTTGCGCCTGGAACATATTTGTTAATAAATAAGGCGTTTTTATAAGATTTTAATAGAAATACACCTGCAATTACAGGAATTTCAAGAGGATTGCTAATTTCTTCGCAAAATTCTATCAAATTTTCTTTTTCCATAACCATTTGAGTTTGTATGAATCCTGCTCCTGCCTCTTTTTTCTTTCTCATTCTATTTTCTAAACTTCTTTTATTTCTGCAACTAGGATCAGCAGCGGCACCTGCGAAAATAAAGGTTTTTTTATCGGAAAGTTCTCCTATAGTCGGATCACTTCCTTTATTGAAGGCTTGAATTTGTTGAAGTAATCTAACTGACTCAAACTCATGCACTGCCTTAGCATCTTGTTGATCCCCGGCTTTAACTGAATCACCGGTAATGCATAAAATGTTTCTAATTCCTAAAGCATTTGCTCCTAGAATGTCTGATTGTAAAGCAATTTTATTACGATCTCTGCAAGATATTTGCATGACTGGTTCTATTCCATTTTCCAGTAATAGTTTGGACATTGCTAAGCTGCACATTCTCATTACAGCTCTACTTCCGTCGGTAATGTTAACAGCATGTACCTTATCTTTCAAAAGTTGTGCTATCTTAAGAGATCTTATGGGGCTCCCGCCTCTTGGCGGCATTAACTCTGCCGTTATTACTTTAGATTTTTTTTCTAAAGTCTGCTGAAGTTTTGATTTCAATTGCTTTTGTTTCTTACTAAGTTAACAAGTGTACTGAGATTGCTAAACTTAATTAATATAAAAAAGGAACTGTTTAAATGCAAATGGTTGAAGAAGAAGTAAACAACATTGACATGATGGGTCTCTCAGCAAGAGAGATGGAAATCATTGATCTCGTAGCTGATGGGCTTACAAATCAAGAAATTGCAGTAAAACTTACTATTAGTAAAAGAACTGTTGATAATCATGTAAGTAATATGTTTACAAAAACTGGTTCTAAAAACAGAGTAGCTCTTTTGAATTGGGCAATGGACAATGGAAAGATTTGTAGAGATGGATTTAATTGCTGTTCACTCCCAGATTCTGATCAAGATTAATTTTACTTTTTACTTTTGTTGTATCATTAGCTAAATCCATTAAACAATAATTTGTAGATCCTAATTCAAAAAGTTCAGCGTATGCAATACATGCATCTTTGTCTGAATCAACAAATCTCAATATTCCTTCTTTGTCATAAAGACCATACATCTGAAGAAAACAATAATTGAAAATTTAAATATAAAGAAAATATAAAGGATGAGTGGTTCTTTTGACTAGTTACTTTTGAAAGTTGTCAAATAGTTTTATCTCCATTTTGAGAAAGGATTGTTAGCAAGACTGAAATTAGAGTAATGGGTAAGACCAGTAATTTCTTTTGAAATGAAAGAAGGAAGAAATAAATCTTCCTCTTCATTGGAAAGTTCAATTTCTGCAATTTCAAGTGGATAATTCTTTTCTTTAAAGCAATCTATAATCCAAGATTTTTTTTCAACTTCTAAAAAAAATCTTTCTTTTTTAATTGTGCTAGAAAGATTTGACATTATTGTTTCAGCATCGCTTCGAGGAATGGAATATTCAAATTCAAAGTTGGTAAAACCTTTGATATGTTTTTTGAGTGCAATTTTAGAGTCTTTGCCTGTAAACCTTACCCTAATAATCCAATCATCTAAACTTTTGGTTAAATATCCTTGTTCAATATAAATTTTTCTAGTTATGAATTCTTTCCAATTTTCATTTTTTATAAGAAATCTTCTTTCTATTTCTAAGGCCATTTAATTTTTCTGATTTTTTCTAGATAAATCGCCTTTCCAATCTAGTTTTTTTATTAAAGTATTATAATAAGTATTGCTTTTTTTAAACTTTATTATTTTGCAAGGTGATTGCCCTTTTTTGATCTCACAATAATAAGTTTCCTTAATGGTCATACATTTTGAACCGTCTCGCCATAATTTAATTTCCCCCTTACTTTTTTTAACAGGTTTAATTACTACCTTACTTGTATTAGGTATAACTATTGGTCTACTAGCCAAACTCATCGGGCATATAGGGTTTATTATCATTGCATCTATACTAGGGTGAACTATTGGACCACCTGCAGCCATAGAGTAGGCTGTTGAACCAGTTGATGTAGATATGATTAATCCATCACCTTTATATTCATTCACCTTTTCGTTATCAATTTCTATTTGTATTTGGTTGGTAGGAGAAATGTCCTCTTCAACGGATTTAAAATAAAAATCATTTAAGGCGTCGTAGCTTTTTATAATTTTTTTCTCAGAACTTGTCCCGTTCATACAAACATTACAATTTAATCTATTACGAAATTCAATTTTATATTCTTCGTTTTCAAGGATTTCAATAAAAGATTTGTCAAACAAGAAATTTTTTTCTTGCGTAAGGAAACCCAGATTACCACCAATGTTAATGCTTAACAAAGGAATATCATAATCAGCTAAAGCATTTGCACATTTTAGGAACGTTCCATCTCCACCAAGAACTATGCCAATATTTGGTTGCAATTCTGGATTGCAAAGATATTTTTCAATTTCATTTTTATGAAAATCACTTTCAATTCTATTTGATTTTATATTTTTAGCTTTTAGGACTTCTTCACAGAATTTAGAAGCCTCTCGAGCTATAGAACTATCTGAACGATATACAATAAGCACTAATGAAAGTTGCATTTAGTGGTTTTACCATTTTAATAAATTAAAACTTTCCATATCTACAGTCACTCTATTCCTATACAGAGATAACAGGATAGCTAATCCAACTGCTGCTTCTGCGGCAGCAACAGTAATCACAAAAATTGTAAAAACTTGTCCTTGAATTAAATTATTATCAACATAGGAAGAAAACGCCATTAAGTTTATATTTACTGCATTGAGCATTAATTCAATGCTCATAAGAACTCTGACTGCATTTCTGCTATTTAATAATCCCCAAATACCAATACAGAATAGTGCTGAAGATACTATTAAAAAAGCTTGAATAGGGATTGATTCTAAATTCATCATAAGAAAGTTAAGAGGTTAATTTTTATTTGTAAGTAAAGGTTCTGATGATTTTTCAATTAACTCTTGATCAACAGGTAATCCAGTGGAAATATCCTTGCTCATTACATCTCTTCTAGCTAAAACAATAGCTCCAATCATTGCCATTAAAAGTAAAACTGAAGCTACTTCAAATGGGAGTAAATAATCACTAAATAGATGTTCACCAATTCTGATAGTTGATTCTTCTCCTATAGAGTTTTGAGGATTTGATAGGCTCCATACATTGGTCAAGTCAACTCTTATTAAAAGGCTTAGTAGGGTTAAACATATTGATGTTGATATGATTCTTCTAGATTTAATGTCATTGATGGGCTTTAAATCTTCTTTTTTATTTACTAGCATAATTGCAAAAATTATTAATACATTAACTGCACCCACATAAACTAAAACTTGTGCTGCAGCAACAAAACTTGCATTTAAAAGAAGATATAATCCTGCTACACTCATGAAAACCCCTCCTAGAAGAAATGCAGAATAAACAATACTTTCTAGCAAGACAACCCCAAGTGCACCAATAAGGATAACTAAAGATAAAACTGTAAAACAAATAATTTGAGTTGTTATTGCAATAGACATAAATTAATTGAAATTAATTGTTTGAATTAGAAACTTTATCTTTATTTTCATTGGATTCTGATCTCATCCAATCATAGACTTCTTCAGGTAATTTACCAACTCTAGTATCTGAAGCTGAGATTTCATGAGGGTCCATGACACCTTTAGGTAGATAGGCGAGTTCTCTTAGAGGTTTAACTGAAGGATCTGTCGTGACGTTTGTGGGAAGTCTACCGAGTGCTACATTATCAAAATTTAGGTTGTGTCTGTCAAAAGTAGCTAATTCATATTCTTCGGTCATTGATAGACAATTAGTTGGGCAATATTCAACACAATTTCCGCAAAATATACAAACTCCAAAGTCTATAGAATAATTTCTAAGTTCCTTTTTTTTTGTTTCTTTGTTCATCACCCAATCAACTACTGGTAGATTTATGGGGCATACTCTCACGCAAACTTCACAAGCAATACATTTATCGAATTCATAATGTATTCTTCCTCTATATCTTTCAGAAGGTATTAATTTTTCATATGGATACTGGACAGTAACAGGTCTTCTTCGAAGATGATCAAAAGTTACTGATAGGCCACTATATAAGTATTTGCCTGCATTAAATGCTTCTTTGATATAGCTATTTATTTGTTGAAGAAAATTTTTCATTTTGAAGAATTTACTTAGTTATTTTATTTTAGTGGATTAATTTTAAATTTAAGTATTTTTACTTAAGTTTAACCACCAAAGAATTGTGGAAAAGCAAGTTTTAATCCTGCAGTTATCAAAAGATTAGCAAGAGAAATTGGAAGAAGAAACTTCCATCCTAGATCTAATAGTTGATCTATTCTTACTCTAGGAGTTGTCCAACGCAGTAATATTGCAATGAAAACTAAAAGATATGCTTTTAATACAGTCATTACAATTCCTATTGATGCAGTGAAAACTTGTATGAATGGTGCATTAATGGGCAAGTTTAAAAACTTAGCTATTAATTCAACTGGGATAGGAAAACCCCATCCTCCCAAATAGAGTATTGATACCAATAAAGCTGAAAGGATTAAATTAATGTAACTACCAAGGTAGAACAATGCGAATTTCATACCTGCATATTCAGTTTGATATCCTGCAACTAATTCTTCTTCAGCTTCAGGCAAGTCAAATGGAAGTCTCTCACATTCTGCAAGAGCACAAATCCAAAAGACTATAAAACCAACTGGTTGTCTCCATATATTCCAACTTAGGATCCCAGCACCACTTTGTTGGTTAACAATGTCAATAGTACTTAGTGAATTTGTCATTAGTACGATAGCAAGTACAGATAAAGCTAAAGGAATTTCATAACTTATCGATTGAGCTGCTGCTCTTAAACCTCCTAATAAAGAATATTTATTATTTGATGCGTATCCGCTCATAAGAAGTCCAATTGGCTGAATACTGCTTAAAGCTATCCATAGGAAAATTCCAATACCAACATTACTTATTAAAAGATTTTGTCCAAAAGGAACAATTAACCAAGACAGGATGACTGGAACAAGAACTAATATAGGTCCTGCAGTAAAGAGTATTCCATCCGCTTTAGCAGGAATAATATCTTCTTTGACAAGTAACTTAAGACCATCTGCAATTGGTTGGAGGACCCCAAGAGCTCCTGCATATTCGGGTCCTATTCTTTGTTGAGCAGCAGCAGATATTTTTCTTTCAAGCCAAACTGTTACCAAAACGCCAACAACTGCTGCTACCAAAACTAAAAGCATAGGTAGAGGGAGCCAAATTACATGAGCAATTTCGCTGGGAAGGCCAAAACCTTTTAAGAATTCATTAAAACTATATTCGAGATCTAATCCGTATTCCAAAATTTTAATGCTATTTATCTAATAGATTAACTCTTCACAATCAATATGTGTGTTTTTTTATGAAAAGCTGCAAATATTATTCTCTATTTTCTAGGCTGATCCAATCTCTTGGTGCTGCTCCTGTATAGATTTGAGATGGTCTAAAAATTCTATTTGCTCCAAGTTGTTCTCGCCAATGAGCTAGCCAACCAGCCACTCTAGATATGGCAAAAATTGGAGTAAATAAATCACGAGGAATACCAAGTTTTCTATAAACAAGACCAGAATAAAAGTCCACGTTAGGGAATATACCCTTAGGTCCAAGTCTTGGAATTGCCTCTGCTTCTAATGATTTAGCGACTTCATACATTTCATCTGCTCCAAATCTAATGAAAAGCTCTTCTGCCAGTTTTTGAAGAATTATTGCTCTTGGATCTTTGACTTTATATTCTCTGTGGCCGAAGCCCATTATCTTACTTTTATTTCTTATTGCGTTATCTAAAAAAGACCCAGCATTTTCTGAGGTTTTAATCTCTTCTAACATTGCAATCACATCCTCATTTGCTCCTCCGTGCAATGGGCCAGCAAGGGTTCCTACTGCAGAGGCGATGACAGCATATGGGTCCGTAAGAGTGCTTGCAGTAACTCTAGCGCTAAATGTACTGGCGTTTAAACTATGTTCGGCATGTAGAATTAAACACCTATCAAAAACTTTTGCAGCTATAGGATCTTGTTCTTTTTCAGTCAGCATGTAAAGAAAATTTGATGAGTAAGTTAAATCATCTCTAGGTTGAATAGGATCTTGTCCTTTTCTTATAAGTTGGAACGCGGCAATCATAGTAGGTATTTTTGCTATTAGTCTTATTACTGCGTTGTAAATGTAATTAGGATCATCTATCGCTCTACGTGAATAGAAGAGCCCTAAAGAAGCCGCACTAGATTGAAGAGCGTCCATAGGATGACCTGTCGCAGGGAAACATTTCATCATATCTCTGACTCTAAAACTTAACCTTCTATGCATTTGAACTTCTTGTTCAAAATCTCTTAGTTGAATAGCTGTAGGCAATTCACCCCAAATCAATAGGTAAGCGGTTTCTAAAAAACTGCTTTTTTTGGATAGTTCCTCAATGGAATAGCCTCTGTACAATAATTTACCTTTGTTCCCGTCAATATCACAAATAGATGAATTAGTAACTGGGACACCCTCTAATCCTGGTTTTAAAATTAGTTTGTTGCTATCCAATTCCTTAATTCAATAATTAACACTTATAGATTAAAGATAGTCAAATAATTTTTAATTAACCATAAGTTATTAACTTCACGAAAATTTTAATTGATTGTTTTTAAAGCTTTTTTTGAATGACTTTATTAAAGCATTTTTAATATTGTTTCTGTATAGAGGATTGGATTTTTTTCAGGAATAGATTGTCTTATGATTTCTATAGATTCTTCATTTGATATTTTTAAAATATTTTTTATCATAAAATTAAGATCTTCTAGATTAGTAAATTTTTTAATTTTATTATTATTTTTATCTTTGATATCAACTTTCGCATAAAGAAAAGCAGATTTATCTTTATTACTTTTTAGGTTGAAAAATTTTTTTGAGATTGTTTCTAGTTTTTTACCATCAATTAAATGATTACTTATGATTTGTAAATTTCCTGATTCTATTGAATAGATATTTTCATAAGTTAATTCTTTTATTACATCTTCTCTTTCTTCAAGAATATCTTTTGAATAAATTGAGTAAATAGCTTCATTTTGGTTCAAAGTATATTTGTTGAAATCTTTTAGTTTTTTCAAAGTACTTAAATTAAATTGATCTTCAGTATTTTTTTCAAATGCAATAAGCCAATCTTTTTTTGAATTGAGAATTAATATATCTTGGTTGACATTTTGATTAAACTCATCAAAAAAACTGAGTTCAAAATCATTTAATAAAGATTTGGGATATAAGTCAAAAATTTTTTTATTGCAAAAAATTGAAACTTCAGGACTATTTTCATTAATATTCTCTTTATTTATTATATTATCGTAAGTAAGAATATCAATATTTTTTTTATTATTTAGTAAATATGATTTCAAAATTAAATGCTTATTTTTGAAGTCAAATGTTGTGGCTATAATATCCTCATTATCATCAGTAAAAATTTCTTTATTAAAAAATTTACTTTCCCAAAATTTATTTGTAAATAAAATATTTTTTTCGTTTTTCAGTCTAAAAAGTTCTTCCTCATATTGAAATTTTTTTTTCTTAAAATTATCACTAGAGTTAATACTGTTTTTGATTAACTTTTTATCTGATGAAGCAATTATATAATTATCTTCAGTCTGATATATAAAGTTAAGGAAATTTATTTTATTTTTTCTTTTGATTGGAATTATATAATCATTCTGCTCAATTTTATAAGGCAAATTTAATAAATCATCTATTGTTTTTTCCGGCTTAATTTTAAAAACAATCAAAATATTATCTTTAGGCGTTATATTATTCTCAAAAGTTGAAATTATAAGTTCATTATCATAGATATCTTCTAATTTATTGTTACCTATATCTATACCTAAGTAATTTAAAATAGAATCTTTTATTAAAACAAAGTTATCTTGATTTTTTGGATTTTTATCTTTTTCGTTATTGTTAACAATATTAAAACTTTCTAAATTTGAGATAAATAATAATTTACTGTTTTCAGGTATAAATTTTAGGATATTTAGTTGCTCAATATTTATACTTTGCTCCTTATTTTTATTGGCAGAAACTTTCTTAAAACCAAAAAAAAGTAATAAAGATAATAATAGTATTATTGTTATTACTCTAAGTTTCATTATCAATGTTTATTTTTATTTTTAACAATAAATTTCGCTCTGCAACCTAATTTATTAAATTGTAAATAACACATAATTGATCTTCTTAATTGGGAAATTATCCAAAATCTATAAATGCCTCTAGTCTCAATGATTGGTTTAATTCTGAGAAAGAGGATCCAGTTTTGATTGATGTAAGAGAACAGTCAGAACTTGAACTAGCTCGTTTCTCAAAAGAATTTTTACATATACCAATTAGTAAAGTCACGTTTCAATATGTTGAAGAAATATTTTCTGGTTTATTAGATAGAGAAATTGTTGTTAGCTGTCATGCAGGGATAAGAAGTTATAACTTTTGTCAGTGGTGCTTAGATAATAATATTGTTAGCGAAATATGGAATTTGGAGGAGGGAATTGATGGATGGAGTACATATATTGACCCATCAATTCCAAGGTATTGATTAAATATCTAATGAAGATGCAACAGTATTAACATCTTTGTCCCCTCTTCCAGAGCAATTGATAACTATATGTGTATCTTTTTCAAGAGTAGGACATAATTTATCTAACCAAGCAAAGGCATGGGACGTTTCAAGTGCCGGAATAATGCCTTCAAGTTCACTAACAAGTTTCAAAGCGTCTAAAGCTTCTTGATCTGTGACTGATCCATATTCTGCTCTACCTATATCTTTTAAAAAGCTATGTTCAGGTCCGACTCCTGGGTAATCTAAACCTGCACTTATTGAGTGAGCTTCTTGTACTTGACCATTATCATCTTGCAAAAGAAGACTCATTGATCCATGCAAAATTCCAACTGAACCTTTAGTGATAGTGGCAGCATGTTTGTCAGTATCAACTCCGCTTCCTGCGGCTTCCACTCCAATAAGTCGTACAGAAGTTTCTTTTACGAAAGGATGGAAAAGACCCATTGCATTTGATCCCCCACCTACACATGCAAGTAAAATATGGGGTAAAGATCCAAATGATTCCAGACATTGTTTTTTAGTTTCTTCTCCTATAACTGCATGAAAATCTCTAACAATTTTTGGGAAAGGGTGTGGGCCGGCAACAGATCCTAAAATGTAGTGTGTGGTTTCGACATTAGAAACCCAATCTCTAATGGCTTCACTAGTAGCATCCTTAAGTGTTGCAGTTCCAGAATTTACAACTTTAACTTCAGCTCCTAGAAGTTTCATTCTGAAAACGTTAAGGGATTGCCTTTTTATGTCTTCAGCACCCATATAGATAATACATTTCAAGCCAAATCTCGCACAAACAGTAGCTGTAGCAACTCCATGCTGACCTGCTCCAGTTTCTGCAATTATTCTTTTTTTGCCCATTCTTATAGCTAATAAAGCTTGTCCAAGGGCATTGTTAATTTTGTGAGCACCAGTATGATTTAAATCTTCTCTTTTAAGCCATATTCTTGGAGTTGCTTGTTTGGTTTTGTAATGTTCAGTAAGTCTTTTGGCTTCATAAAGTGGTGTTTCTCTACCTACATAAGTCTTAAGTAGATGATTTAATTCTTCTACAAAAAATTTATCTTTCCAAGCATCAGATGCAGCTTCTTCAAGCTCAAACAGAGCAGGCATTAGCGTTTCAGGAACATATTGACCACCATATTTTCCAAATCTTCCTTCTTTCGAGGGTTGATTTAAATCTTCATTTTTATAGTTTTGATCTTTGCGAGAAAATGTACTTACCACTTTTCTATAGAATAAGTATTAACTAACTATAGAATATATTGAAAATAATGGGAAAAAAGAATTGGATAGAATTTGATAATCACAAAAAAAATTCTGAAGAAACAGCTAAGGAAGATACTTTTGATAAAAGATCAAAAATAAATATTTCAAAACAAAAAAAAGGTAAAAAAGGTAAGACTATAACTTTAATTAGGGGTTTAGGCACTGAGGATGAAATCTTATTAAAAGGATTACTAAAAAAAATTAAAGTTTTTTGTGGGACTGGAGGAACATTAATTGATAAAAATATCCAGTTACAGGGTGATATGGTATCGAAATCAATTGAGTTTCTTCGTAAAGAGGGATTTCATAATTTATGAAGCAAGGGTTAGGATAGGTTTTTAATTTTGATGATCCAAAAAATGAAAGAACAAGATCAAACAAAGTCAACCAATATAAAGTGGCACAATTTAACTATTGATAGAGAAAAGTTAGAGAAAATGAGAGGTCATAAAGGTATGGTTATCTGGTTTACAGGTTTATCTGGTTCTGGTAAAAGTACTTTGGCCAACGCTTTAAATGAAGTTTTACACTTAGATGGTTTTTCGACTTATGTGTTGGATGGAGATAATATTAGACACGGTTTATGTAAAGATCTTGGGTTTTCGGATGAAGATAGAGAAGAAAATATAAGAAGAATTGGAGAAGTTGCGAATTTATTTATGAATGCTGGGATAATAACTATTACAGCATTCGTTTCGCCATTTATTAGCGATAGAGATAAGGTTCGAAAAATTATTGGATCTAGTGATTTTATTGAAGTTTATTGTGCTGCTGATATTAAAGTTTGCGAAAATAGGGATACTAAAGGTCTGTATAAGAAAGCTCGTTTGGGTGAAATCAAAGAATTTACAGGGATTTCTAGTCCATATGAAGCTCCTCATAATCCAGAAATTGTTGTTGATACAGGTTCGTTAGATTTAAATGATTCCGTTGAAAAAGTTGTTAACTACCTTAAAACAGAAAACTTTCTTAACAAGGCCCAATAGAAAAATAATAGTTCATTTATTTTGAAGATAATTGTCAGGTCCAATAGCTGATAACTTACTATTTTTTGTTCTTACCTGTGTATGAAGATTTTCTCTGAATTCTTTTAAAGTTTTCTTTATGGATTCATCAAATAAACTGATCATCTCTATTGCCAATAATCCAGCATTCTGACCTCCATTAATTGCAACTGTTGCGACTGGAATTCCAGCGGGCATTTGAACGATTGATAAAAGAGAGTCAATCCCCTTAAGTGTCTTACTCTCTACTGGTACTCCAATTACAGGAATGCAAGTTATGGATGCCAGCATTCCTGGAAGATGAGCAGCACCACCAGCACCGGCAATTATTACTTTTATGTTTTCTGATTCTGCATTTTTTGCATATTCCATCATTTCAAAAGGTGTTCGATGGGCAGAAAGTATACAAATTTCAGTTTTTATTCCAAATTCTCTTAAAATATCAATGGCTGGTTTCAATGTTTTTAGATCTGAATCACTACCCATTACGACAGCAATTTTATAAACATCTTTAGAATTCAATTCTGACAAAATAACAAATCAATTCTTTCCTATAATGGCGTGCAATTAATTTGGCGCCAGTTAGTTAGTATAAAAATAAGAAAATACCATAGAATATTATGACGTCAAATAAGATTATCGAAAAAAGTGAAGTTAGGGAGTATTTTAATGGAACTGGCTTTGAAAGATGGAATAAAATTTATAGCAAATCTGATGAAATTAATACAGTTCAGAAAAATATTAGGAAAGGACATCAAAAAACTGTAGATGATGTAGTCTCATACATCAAAGATTATCCTGAACTAACAAAAAAAAGTTATTGTGATGCAGGATGTGGTGTAGGAAGTCTTTCCATACCTTTACTAAGACTTGGTATAAAAGAATTACAGGTGAGCGATATATCTTCTGAAATGATTAAAGAAACAAAGAAACGCATTAATACATTAGGATTGAATCAAGGCAAAATCAAATATGAAGTCTGTGATTTGGAAAAATTAAAAGGACTATTTGATGTTGTGGTTTGTTTGGACGTATTTATTCATTATCCTCAACCGGTCGCAGAAGAAATGGTCCAGCATCTATGCGATTTAAGCAAAGAAAAACTAATCGTTAGCTTTGCTCCTTATACTCCTGTTCTTGCTGTTCTAAAAAATATTGGGAAATTATTTCCTGGGCCAAGTAAAACTACAAGAGCATATACATTGAAAGAAAATGGTATTATTAATGCTGCTAAAGAAAGAGGATTTAAAGTGGTTAAAAAGAAATTAAATAAAGCTCCTTTTTATTTTTCAAAACTAATTGAATTTGAAAAAATTTAATAATTTATTTTACTAAATGATTTTCAAGTGCATAACGAACTAATTCGGTTCGGCTAGATGTACCTGTCTTGATAAAAAGTCTACTTACATATTTCTCAACATTTCTAATAGATGTTTCCAGCTGTCTTGCAATTTCCTTGTTCATCAGGCCCTCTGCTACTAGTTGAAGTACACTTGCTTCTCTTGGAGTAAAAGTAGGAATATTTATTTTATTTTCTGAATTAATTGGATTTTGGTCTGTGAGCATAGATTTTATTTCAGTAATTTGTTTAGCCATTTTGCTTACATCAATATCTGCGAATCGTGCCGCTTCTTTTAGTAAACGTTCTTGTCTCTTAATTACATTTTTAACTCTTGCAGCTAATTCATCGGGGTCGAAAGGTTTGGAAATATAATCATCAACTCCTGCAAGATAGCCTTCTGTTCTGTCGAGGGTCATTCCTTTTGCTGTCAGAAAAATAACTGGAGTTCCTCCTAATTTTTCATCCTCTCTAATTTTTTCTAATAAAGCATAACCGTTAGCTCGGGGCATCATAATGTCGCTAATTATCAAATCGGGAAAAATTGTTTGCGCCTTTTCCCATCCATCCTCTCCATCAACTGCAATAAATATTTCAAAGCCTTCATCTTCTAGAAAGGTTTTAACAGCTGTTCTTAAACCAGGCTCATCATCAACTAATAAAATTCTTGATTTTCGTATCGGTTCATTATTTATTCGATTAAGTTCATTCATTTTTTAAATTCTTCAATTTGATTTCTAGTAATAAACAGAATTTTATATACTAAACATAATGCTATCAACTCCCATACTACTAGACTATCAATCTTCGACTCCTTGCTCTAAAGATGTTGTTGATTCTATGAAACCTTTTTGGAGTGAGATATTTTCTAACCCCGCAAGCAAATCTAATTTGGCGGGGATTAACGCAAGCGCTATATTGGAAGCCTCAAGAGAAAAAATAGAACAAAATTTATTTCTTAAGAATAAAAAAGTTATTTTTACAAGTGGGGCAACTGAATCTAATAACTTAGCCCTATTAGGTTTTGCTAGAGATTACTATAAAAAAACAGGAAATTATGGACATATTATTACCTTAAAAACAGAGCATAAAGCTGTTTTAGAGCCCCTAAACCAACTAAAAAATGAGGGATTTTTGGTTACAGAAATTAATCCTGAGAAAGATGGCTTAATTTCAGAAGAACAATTCAAAAAAAATATAAGAGAGGATACATTCCTGGTTAGTATAATGCTGGCAAATAACGAAATTGGAGTTATACAGCCAATAGAGAGTATTTCAATGATATGTAAATCGAAAGGAATAACTTTTCACTCTGATTTCGCACAATGTTTAGGTTATATCGAGTTAGACAATCTTTTATCAGATGTAAATATGATAACGATGAGTTCTCACAAAATATATGGTCCTAAAGGGATAGGACTTCTTTTGATAGATGAAGAAATTAATCTTGAGCCTTTAATTGTTGGAGGAGGTCAGGAATATGGTCTCAGGTCTGGTACATTACCTCTTCCGTTAATAGTTGGCTTTGCTAAAGCAATAGAGATAGCAGTTTTTAATCAAAAAAATAATGCTGAGAAATTACTTTTTTACAGAAATAATCTTTTAGAGGGTTTGTTAGAAAATAATTCTGGTTTATTAATTAATGGCTCAATAGAAAAAAGATTACCTCACAATTTAAATTTGACTATATTGGATTTAAACGGAGCGAAGTTTCATAAACTTTTAAAATCGAAAATAGTTTGTTCTAGTGGATCTGCATGCAGTAATGGTGAACCATCTCATGTTTTACTAGCCTTAGGCAGATCTTTTAAAGAAGCAGAATCTTCAATAAGGTTAAGTATTGGATTAAGCACTAATTCAAGAGAAATAAAACAAGCAATACAAATTCTTACACATATAATCAAATCATTACGTTAAAAATTATTGGCTCTTTAGTTTAATTGAGCAATTCTTAATTTTGCACTTCTAGCTCTTTTATTTTGTTCAACTTCTTGTTCGGAAGGAGTTATTGGCTTTTTTGTCAGGTTTTTTAGTCTTTGATCATTCTTAAAACAACTTTTTACCAACCTATCCTCAAGGGAATGAAAGCTAATAATAGAAATAATACCCCCTGGCAAAAGCCATTCAGGTACAACTTGCAAAAATTTTTCTAATACTTCAATTTCTTTATTAACAGCAATTCTTAGTGCTTGAAATGTTCTTGTTGCTGGATGTATTTTTTTATGTCTTTGTTTTGGTGGGAAGCAGCCTGCAATAGAATAAGCTAACTCTTTTGTTCCAGAATATTTCCCATTTTCCTTCAAATCCAATTTTATTTTCCTAGCAATCTTTCTTGATAATCTCTCCTCTCCGTATTTATATATTAGATTAGCTAGATCTTTTTCATTTAAAGCCTCAACTAATTTTTCTGCATCAACATCAAGAAAAGGATTCATGCGCATATCAAGTGGACCATCTTTTTGGAAACTAAATCCTCTTTTAGGGTCATCAATTTGGTTACTATTTACTCCAAGATCTGCAATCACAAAAGAAACTTTTTCTTTTGGTACAAAATCCGCAAAATTTGAAGCCCTTATATCAATCCTATTTTTAAACTCATCAAGTTTTTTTGATGCTGATTTTCTCGCGAATGGATCTTGATCAAGTCCAATTATATGTAAATCAGAATATTTTCTCAATAATTGATAAGAGTGCCCGCCTCCGCCTAAAGTTGCGTCTATTCCCTTAAGTCGATTGTTATGTATCAGTGGGTAATGCTCTAATGAGGCCATAATCTCATCTGTCATAACTGATTTATGATTGAAAAAAGATGAATCAGATAGGTCATTTTGCATAACTTTCGACTAAGATTTGTTTAGAAGTTAAATTTTGAATGGCTCAGCTAGAGACTAGAACAGAACCAATGGTGGTCAATTTTGGCCCTCACCATCCCTCAATGCATGGGGTTTTAAGGTTAGTTGTAACTCTTGATGGTGAGAATGTCATTGATTGTGAGCCGGTAATTGGATATTTACATAGAGGAATGGAAAAGATAGCTGAAAATAGGACAAATGTAATGTATGTCCCTTATGTAAGCAGAATGGATTATGCCGCAGGAATGTTTTATGAAGCTATTGTAGTAAATGCTCCTGAGAGATTAGCTAATATTCCAGTTCCCAAAAGAGCTAGTTACATCAGAGTTCTCATGCTCGAACTAAATCGTATTGCTAATCATCTTTTATGGCTTGGTCCCTTTTTAGCAGATGTAGGTGCTCAAACTCCATTTTTCTATATTTTTAGAGAAAGAGAGATGATCTATGATCTCTGGGAAGCTGCTACTGGACAAAGACTAATAAATAATAATTTCTTTAGAATAGGTGGAGTAGCATGTGATCTACCATATGGATGGTTAGAAAAATGTATAGACTTTTGCGATTGGTTCGGTCCTAAGATAGATGAATACGAAAAATTAATAACAAATAATCCAATTTTTAGAAAAAGAATTGAAGGTCTTGGAACAATACAAAGAGACCAGGCAATTAATTGGTCTTTGTCTGGGCCAATGCTAAGAGCTTCTGGGGTTTCCTGGGATTTAAGGAAAGTCGATAGTTATGAATGTTATGACGATTTTGATTGGCAGATTGCTTCTGAAAAAGAAGGAGATTGTTATGCGAGATATCGAGTAAGAGTTGAAGAGATGAGACAATCACTAAGCATCATTCGCCAAGCCTGCAAAATGATTCCAGGAGGTCCAACAGAAAATTTAGAAGCTCAAAGAATGGCGACTGAAGATAAGAAAAGTGAAATATTCGGTATTGACTATCAATATGTAGCTAAGAAAGTTGCTCCAACTTTTAAAATTCCTAACGGAGAATTATATACAAGATTAGAGTCCGGCAAAGGAGAAATAGGTGTATTTATTCAAGGAAATAATGAAGTTACCCCATGGAGATTTAAAATCAGAGCAGCTGATTTAAATAATCTGCAAATATTGCCTCATATTCTTAAAGGTGCCAAAATCGCTGATATTATGGCAATCCTTGGTTCAATAGATGTCATTATGGGATCTGTTGATAGATAATTTCTTTAAATGAAACCCGCTGATTGGTTAATATTGCAGAAGAAGGTAAGATTTGGTGATTGTGATTCTGCAGGTGTAATTCATTTTCATAACTTATTAAAATGGTCGCACGAAGCTTGGGAAGAAAGTATTGAAATTTATGGGATCCCTTATCAAGATATTTTTCCAGATTTTTCTACACGTAAAAGTCAAATTATTTTTCCCATAGTTAATTGTGAAGCAAATTTTCTTGCTCCTATAAAAA
This sequence comes from Prochlorococcus marinus XMU1405, assembly GCF_017696275.1. Classification (NCBI taxonomy): domain Bacteria; kingdom Bacillati; phylum Cyanobacteriota; class Cyanophyceae; order Synechococcales; family Prochlorococcaceae; genus Prochlorococcus; species Prochlorococcus marinus. The sequence goes on from NZ_JAAORF010000001.1 coordinate 170,429, forward strand.
TTGGAGATTTCTTAAAAGTAAAAATTGCCCCTCATAAAATTAATACTTATTTGTTCCAAGTAAATAGCTTTTTTATAAAAAACGGAAATAAAGTAGCCGAAGGGAAAATTATACATTGTTCTTTAGATGTTGATTCAAGAAATAAAATTGAACTTCCCGATCAGTTAGAAAGATGGATAGAGGCTTCAAATGTGAGTATAAATTTAAAAGAATGCTAATTATTATTTTTTAAATTTATAGTTTATTTTTTCTGTAATGGTATTTTTGCTTTTAACAATCCACTTTTCAGGCTTTTCATGTTTAGGCCAACTTTGAGAAAATTTTTTTAATAAATTTAAATAAATTTCAATATTTTTATTATTTGTAAGTTCTCTAAATTCAACAATTACTTCAATTTTATTTCCCCATAATTTGTTAGATACTTTTGAAATATTGAATTTATTAATTGGGATATTTTCTTTCATAATGAAATCATTTAATCTAGATTCAATTACTTTTGGAAAAACGATTTCTCCTCCTGAATTAAATGCGTTATCACTTCTTCCAAGAAAGTTTAAATATAAAGAATTATTGATTTGATTAATTTCACCTAAATCACCGGTGCACCACCACCCATTTTTATTTTTGAAATTTTTCGTTTTTGAAGAGTCTATTATTTCGATTCCAATTCTGGCTGATTTAATTTCGATTAATCCTTGTTCGTTAATTCTTATTTTTGTATCAGGTAGTATTTCTCCAACATTTTTAAAACCCATTAAGAATTCTTTTGGTTTTAAACTCGTAACCATTGCCGAAGTCTCAGTTGAGCCGTAACAAGGAGCTAATTTTATTTTTTCTTGTATACATTGTCCTGCAGTTTCGTCTGAAATTGAAGCTCCACCGACCCAAATTAGATCAAAAATTTTTAGCCAACTAATTCCATCTTTTTGTGCTAAAAGTCTTTGTAATTGCGTAGGTACTAATGACGTAATCAAGTGTTTTTTGTTTTTTTTAGATTTAATTGTAAAAAGTAAAAGTTTTCGAGTGTTTTTTATAAAATTTGGAGAAATATTAATACAATCACATCCCCAAGTTTGACTTCTAAAAATTGACATTAATCCACTTATATGGTTCAGGGGTAAAGTATTTAAAATTAAGCAGTTTTGCAATTCAAATCCTTGCTCTATTAGCCATTGACCCGATGCAGCTGCAGATAATTTAAGATTATCTAAATGGTGAAAACATTGTCTTGGTGTTCCAGAACTCCCACTACTGTTTAAGATAATTGCCGGTCCATTTTCAGTAATTGCATCTAATACATATTTGTCTTCATAAAATTTGCTTTTTACATAAATAATTTTATTCTCTCTAATTTTTTCAATAATTTTCTCTACAGATTGAGGTTCGTTATTTTCAACTTCAATAGTATAAATTTTATTTTTCATAATTGATCCCATATTTTTTTTGAGTCATTTAAAAATAGAAACGAATTAGGGAATTTATTCATTGCTAAACCAGGAACTTTTGGAGTTGGTCCTTGTAATTGTAAAGACGATAAATGATAAAGCCATCTCTTACCTATTCCAGTTTCAAATGATGTACTTATAGATATTAAAGCTTTTTTATGTTCTAATTCTCTTAAAAGCTTAACTGGATTATTTTCTTGAGAGGGCCTTCGAATTTGCCAACCCTTCCACTCATCAATCAAAGTTGGAAATTTTAAAAGTGATTCATCTAAGGCTATTGGAATTTTTTTGTTAAGTTTTTTCATTCCTTCAATATCGTCAACACAGAGAGGTTGTTCTATCCAATCTATATTTTTATTATCTTTCAAAATATCAGCCCATCTATTGGCTATCTTTCTCTCCCAAGAACCATTAGCATCTATTCTCAAATAAATATTATTACCTATTTGGCTTAAAATTTCTTCTAAATTTGCTTCTTCCTCATGGTTATCTCTTAATGCTACTTTCCATTTTATGGTTAATGATTTTCCAATATTAGATTGTTTTTTTTTAATTTCATTTAGCTCTGAAATTACATTTTTAGACTTTAAAAGTATGGCTGTTTTATCAATTTCATCAAAGGCATAGTTTTCTTTAAAAATTATTTTTCCATTTATCTCAGCTAATGCAGAATTTATTGCAGATTGAATGCATGGGTGAAAAATATTTATTTGCTCAGATAAATTTAATACTTCTACATTCTCAGGGATCATATTTAGTTGTTTTGCACATTTTTTTAAGTCTTCTTCTAGAAGTGGTGAAACTTCTCCAAACCCAATTTTTTTATCATTACTTGTTAATTTAATTATCCAACCAAGTTTTGTAAGATAAGTCGTTTTAGAATTTTCTACTTTTGTGGATAACTTAAAGCTATAAGATTTTTTTTTAAATATTAAGTTCATTTATTAATCAAATAATTAAAGATTAATCCTGTGATTAAGCCAACTCCATTAAGAGTTTGAAATTTTATTGCGACGAATTTGGAATTTTTTATTGCAGAAGGTTTTTTATATGAAGATCTTAATAAATTTATAAGTATTATTGCTTGAGGAAAACTAATCAAATAAAGGATACAAAACACTGGAATAAATCCAGTAATTATAGTTAAAAGTTGAAAAATATATATTGTAAAAATTATACAAGGCACAAATTGAGAACCTTTTTTTGCTCCTAGGCGAACTAAAGGTGAATTTTTCCCATGCTTTTTATCTTCAGAAATTTGATGAAAATGAGAACAAAATAATACAAGAGTTGTTGCTAATGAAGGTCCTGATCCAAGTAATAAAGAAATTTTCCAGGGAATATCTTCGAAGTAAATATTAAAAGGATTTAATGCAATTAAGACTGCGGAGTAGGCAAAAGGTCCAAATGCAAGCCAGCATAATGGTTCTCCTAAACCTTGATAGCCAAATCTAAAAGGAGGTCCTTGATATAAATATCCTAAGAAGCAGCAAGATGCTACCAAAATCAAAATGTTTATACTTGTTGATAATGAAATAATTGAAATTATTATTAAACCAATAACTAAAGATGAATATGCAATAAATGAAATTATTTTTTTATTTTTTATAAGATTTACAATTGAATGGAATTTAAATTCATCGATTCCTGTTTCTGCGTCGAATAAATCATTAGTTAGGTTTTCCCAAAGTAATATAAAAATTGCAGCTAAAGTAAATGCAATCAAATTATAAATTTTTACCTTCTCATATTGATTGAGTATATAAGCCCCTGTTATTAAAACCGGAAGTATGGCAACAGAATAAAGAGGCCATTTTATCGCTTGTTTCCATAATTTTTTTTTATCTTCGTCCATTTTTATTTAACTCATAAAATTCGATCATTATTAAATGTAGTTTATAAATTGAGTTACATTTTTTACTTTATTGCATGATTTTTAGTTATTTTCAATAAGTAATGAAAAATGATTTAAACTTAACAGATTTTTTAAAAGATATATTTTCCTCTTTCGATAAGAAAGTGGAGAATTCTGGATTAGTAAGTATTTGTGTTGAGATTCCTTTTATTGATTTATTACAAGTATATGAATTGTTGATAAATAAATATTCTTTTTCTTCATTTTGGGAGGAATCTAATGGTATTTCATATATTGCTTTTGAGAAATGTAAATATGTTACTTTGGATGGTCCAAAAAGATTTGAGGTGGCAAAAGAGTTTAATTCTGAGAATTTTAAAAATTTAATTAACTTAACTAATGAATCACATAATTCTGCACTTTCAAAAATAATATATTTATTTTCTTTTTCTGAAAATTTGAATAATAAGAATTTACCTTCAGATATCCCTTGTTTGGAAGCCATCTTGCCAAAAATATTAATTACTAAAAGTGATAAGAATTGCTGGTTAAGAATCAATGGTCATGTTGAAGGTAAATCATCATTAAGAACATTAATTGAAGAAATATGGACAATTAGAAATCAAGTTATTAATTCTGAGCCAGAATTAATAAAATCATCTGGCTTAAAAACTAGTTTTGATTTTCCTATTATTGATGATTTCTTGCACTCCTTAGAAACTTCTAATAAAAATTTGAAAAAAGTATTAAATAAAGGAATTCAATTAGTAGAAAAAGGTATTCTCGAAAAGATAGTTTTAGCGAATAGGATTAAAATAAAATTTAAAAATAAATTAGATTTAGTAGAAATTTTAAAAAGATTAAAAAAGAATCATTCAAATACATGCAGATACGTTTGGAAAAGAAATAGTAAGGATATTTTGTTTGGAGCATCTCCAGAAAAAGTATTTTCTTTTACTAAACCTAATTTAACTTTGGAGGCTCTCGCTGGAACTATCTCTACTAATTCAAATATTAAGAAATTACTAAAAAGTACTAAAGACTTAAAGGAACATAATTATGTAACAGAGTATTTGATTAAATGTTTAGAAGTTTCAAAAATAAAAAACTTTAAAAAAAGTGATATCAAGGTAAATTCATTCGGAGATATTTCTCATTTGCAAACACTTATTTTCTCAAAAGTTGAAAATTTATGTCCTTTTGAATTACTTAAAAACTTACATCCATCTCCGGCTGTTTGTGGATACCCAAAAAATGCAGCATTGGATTGGATAAACACTCTTGAGTCTTTTCCTAGAGGAAATTATGCTTCTCCAATGGGTTGGGTTGATGCATCAGGAAATGCATCATTTCTTTTAGCCATAAGAGGTGCAAGATATATTGAAGAAAATATTGAATTTACTGCCGGTTCAGGTATAGTTTCAGGCTCAGTTTTAGATAAAGAAATAGATGAGATTAAATTAAAATTTGAAACTATAGTAAAACAAATATTTTTCGCTAAAAATCCTAGATAATTTCCACTAATTTTTCAATTACTTCCACTGAAACATTCTTATTGGATAAATTTTCTATTTCTCTTAAACCTGTTGGACTGGTAACATTAATCTCGCTCAGCATTCCATTTATTACATCAATACCTACAAAAAATAAACCTTCATCTTTAAAGTGTTGAGATAATTCTGAGCAGATACTTTTTTCTTTTTCTGTTAATATTGTTGGTTGAGCTTTCCCTCCCATCGCTAAGTTACTCCTAAAATCGCCTCCTTGAGGAATCCTATTTATAGATCCAATTGCTTCACCATTTACGATAATTATTCTTTTATCACCATCTATGACTTCAGGAATAAATTTTTGCATCATAACGGGTAATTCTTCTTGAGAAGTGATTAATTCAATGATTGATTTAATTCCTGGAGAATTTTTATTTATCCTTATAACACCTTGACCACCTTTTCCTCCCAGAGGTTTTATAACTACTTCATTATTTATATTTGCAAAATTAATAAGATCTTTTACCTTACTCGCAACTATTGTAGGTGCCATTAAGTGGCTGTATCTCAAAGCACCTAACTTTTCATTCCATGCTCTTAATGATGAAGGTTTGTTAATTACTTTTACTCCTTTTCTTTCGGCAACTTCTAAAAGATGTGTTGCATACAAATAAGCCTCATTAACAGGGGGATCTTTTCTCATCCAAATGCAATTAAATTCGGCGAGAGGGATACAATCATTCTCTTTGAAAGAAATCCACGGATTGACTCCAACTTTTACGGAAGAAGCCCATACTTCATCACCTCTAGCTTCAAGGTCTTGAGGAGTACAACTCCAGATTTCAATATTTTTTTTGGATGATGCTTGCATTAAAGCAGCGGATGAATCTTTTAAGGGGTTTATATTTTTTATTGGATCTATTACGAATAGAAATTTCATAAGATCTAGGCTAATAATGCGTCTAATTTATTTTCATTTTCTAATGTGTAGAGATCGTCGCAGCCTCCAATACCCTCGTTATCTATGAATATTTGTGGTAATGTTCTCCTACCATCAGCTCTTTCAGTCATCAATGCTCTGGCATCTGCATCGCCATCAATCTTATATTCTGTAAAATTTATATTTTTTTTCTTGAGTAGAGATTTTGCTCGAATACAGAATGGGCAATATTGCCAAGTATAAATTTCAACTTTGGACATTTTTTTAAAATAATACTTAGTTTATACTATTAAACAAAAGTGCCTGTTAGATTATAAATAACGATTAAATTCTATTTTGATAGATATTACAGATTTCAAAAAAGATCTTTCGGAACTAACAGAGCGCCTGGGTAATGCTCAGGATTGTCTTTGACGTTCCAAGATTAAAAGCGAAAAGGAGAGAGTTAGAGCAAATTTCTGCTCAGCCTGAATTTTGGGAGAATCAAGAAGAAGCGAAAAAACAAATGTTAATCCTTGATGATGTTAAGGCTCAACTCGAATTGTTGGATAAATGGAAAACTTTTATTTCTGATGCTAATGCCTCTCTTGAGCTTTATTCTTTAGAACCAGAAGAGGAAATGATTTTGGAATCCAAGCAGGGCCTAAAGAAATTAAGAGAGAATTTAGATAAATGGGAATTTGAAAGATTGTTATGTGGTGAATACGATAAGGAAGGAGCAGTAGTTTCTATTAATGCAGGTGCGGGTGGAACAGATGCGCAGGATTGGGTAGAGATCTTATTGAGAATGTATTCAAGATGGGCCGATAATAATCAAATGAGTCTTGTCATTAATGAATTATCTCAAGGCGAAGAAGCGGGTATTAAAAGTGTAACGTTTGAAATTGATGGAAAATATGCATACGGATATCTACAACATGAAAAAGGAACTCATAGATTAGTAAGAATTTCTCCTTTCAATGCTAATGGTAAAAGACAAACCAGCTTTGCTGGGGTTGAGGTTATGCCAAAATTAGATGATAATATTTCACTTGATATACCTGAAAAAGATTTAGAAATTACAACAAGTAGATCCGGTGGGGCTGGAGGACAAAATGTTAATAAAGTAGAAACAGCGGTGAGAATTGTTCATTTGCCTTCAGGGATTTCAGTAAGATGTACCCAAGAAAGATCTCAATTACAAAATAAAGAAAAAGCTATGATACTTCTTAAGTCTAAACTACTAGTGATTGCTAAAGAACAACGAGCTGCAGAAGTTGCTGATATTAAAGGTGATATTGTGGAAGCTGCATGGGGCAATCAAATAAGAAATTATGTTTTCCATCCCTATCAAATGGTAAAAGATCTCAGGACTATGCAGGAGACTAACGACTTAGATAATGTTTTAGATGGTGAACTTGAACCATTTATTCATGAATTATTACGCATAAATATTTCTTCTAACGAATCTATTGAATAAATAATGAAAAATAAAAACGAAAATATTGAAAAAAAAGTTGCTCCTCCAAGCTTTATAAAGCTTGCTATGAGAAATATGGTAAGGAAAGGTTCAAAAAGTATTTCTCATTTTTCAATAACCTTTTTAGTTTTAATTGGGATATTAATACTTGTAGCCACAATAGGTAAGCCCAATATTCCTGTATAAGAATGTATGACAGAACAAATTATTTCTGAAATAAATTTAGATTTGGTTTTTCAATGTAATGATTTTTCTCAATATTCAAATAAGTTAAAAGATACTAAAAGTAAGCTTATTTTTGAATCTATTTTTTGGGAGAGAGTTTTTTTATCTTGGATAAATATAATATTAAAAAAAAAGGATTATGAATTGCCAAATTATATTTTTGAAAAAAAATCTTTTTCATTAGGCCTACAGATAATATCTAATCAAGAAATTGCTTCTTTGAATAAGAAATGGATGCAAAAAAATGGTCCAACTGATGTTCTATCTTTTCCAATTATTTCTGATGAATCTCTAAATAATTTAGATCATATAGAGTTGGGAGATATATTTATATCATTAGAGATGGCACTTGAGCAATCTTATGAATATAAACATTCAATCTATAGAGAGATGATCTGGTTAGCTAGTCATGGATTTTTACATCTTTTGGGATGGGAACACAATAATGAGCATGATTTAGAAAATATGTTAAATTTCCAAGAATATTTAATTACTCGATTAGATTAAAAAACAATGGAAAAAAAAATAAACTATTTAGAAAATAGAAAAGAATCATACAAAACTTCTAGTAATGTATTTATAAGTTTTAAGTATGCTTTCAGTGGTATTTGTTATGTATTTAAAACTTCAAGAAATTTTAAAATTCAATTAATTTTTGCAGTTACAAGTTTAATAATTGGTTTTTTACTCAAAATTAGTCTAAGTAATTATGTTATTTTGATTGCAACAATAATGTCTGTTTTAATATTAGAAATATTGAACACATCTATTGAATCAATTGTTGATTTAATAGTGAAAAAAGAATTTAATTTTTTGGCTAAAATTTCAAAAGATACTTCTGCAGGTGCAGTATTATTAGCTTCCATTAATTCTGTTATTATTGCTGTATATATCTTTGTTCCTAAAATTAAGTTGTTATTTTAAATCCACATAACTATGTTTCTTGTTATTGATAATTACGATAGTTTTACTTATAACCTTGTTCAATATTTAGGAGAACTTTCAGTTGAGCATGAAATAACTAAAGAATTAATAGTTAAAAGAAATGATGAAATTACTCTAGAAGAAATTATCAAACTAAATCCTGCTGGAATTCTCTTATCTCCAGGTCCAGGTAATCCAGATCAATCTGGAATTTGTCTTCCAATACTAAAAAAATTATCTAAAAATATTCCGACCTTGGGAGTTTGTTTAGGTCATCAAGCTTTGGCCCAAGCTTTTGGAGGTAAGGTTATAGTTGGGAAAGAACTTATGCATGGTAAGACATCCAAAATATTTCATAATCAAAAAGGATTGTTTAAAGATATCGAGACTCCATTTGTGGCTACTAGATATCATAGTCTTATAGTTGATTCAAGTTGTTTACCATCTTGTTTCGACATAACTGCGACTTTAGAAGACTCAACAATTATGGCTATCTCTCATAAAGAATATAAACATTTACATGGGGTACAGTTCCATCCTGAAAGTGTGTTGACGCAATTTGGTCATAAATTAATTAGTAATTTTCTAAAAATGGCTGAACAAAAGTAAAATAAAAAAAAATTAATATTATGATTTCTCAAATTAAAAACTTTTTATTTTTGATATTAGTTAGCTCTTTTTTACCTACCTCATTATTGGCAAGGAACTTAGGAATAAAAAGTTTGGGACATAGTAGTTTTTTAATTACTAGTTCAGATAAATCTATTCTTATAAATCCCTTTAAAGCAATAGGTTGTGCAAGTAATTTAAAGGAGCCAAAAGAAGTCAACGTAGATTTTATTTTGGCTAGTTCTAGGCTTCCAGATGAAGGATATAACCCTAATGATCAATTAATGTTCGTTGAACCAGGAATCTATCAATTTGAGGATATTTTATTAAATGGAATTTCTGTACCACATGACAGATTAGATGGAAGAAGATTTGGGATGGCAACTGTTTGGAGTTGGGAGCAGAATGATCTTAAAATCGTTCATATGGGAGGAGCTGCTGGTGATATTGATATAAACAGTCAAATTATTTTGTCTAGTCCAGATATATTGTTTATTTCAATTGGAGGAGGAATAAAATCTTACAATGGTAAAGAAGCTTCAAAAATAGTTAAGCTTCTAAAACCTAATGTAGTTATTCCTGTGCACTTTGAACGCGGTAAAAAAATTAATAAAGAATGTGATTTCTCAAATGCTGATTTATTTATCGAAAATATGAAAGATTTTAAAGTAAAATATGTTGGAAAAGATTTTCAAATAAAACCTAAAAGAATCGATCAAAATACAATTTATATTTTCAGTAATTAATTTTTTAAATCTAATATTTTGTAATTGTCCCAGAAAAAAATCATTTGTTCTTTTGTTCCAATACTAACCCTTATAGAATTATCGATATCTTTTTTATTTTCCATACTTCTAATAAGAATACCTTTTTCTCTCATCTGTTGTATTAAGATTTTAGGATCTTTTTTTGGCCAAATTAAGAAATAATTACCTCCACTAAAGTGAGTTCTGATTTTTGTTGATTTAAATTTATTTAAAATCCATTCCCTCGCCTTTTTTACTTCTAAAACATAATTATCAATATATGATTTGTCTTTAAGTGCTGCTAATGCAGCTGTTATAGCAAAGCTGTTTACATCATATGGTCCTGTAACTTTATTAATGTACTGAATTAAACTTTTATTGCCAAAAGTAAAACCTATTCTTAAACCAGCTAGACCTGCAGTTTTTGAAAGAGATTGGATTATTAGTATATTTTTATTCTTTTCAAAATCTATCGATTCAAGAAGACTATCTCCATTAAATTTTTCATATAGTTCATCAACAACTATTAATGAATCGTTATTGATATTGGCTAAATTAATTATTTCATGAGAGCTTAGAACAGTTCCTGTTGGATTATTTGGATTGCAAATAAATATTAACTTTGGATTATGCTTTATTATTTTTTCCCTAAATTCTTCGATGGGGAATAGAAAATTTTCTCCAATGTAAGAACAACTTATTTTTTTCATTCCTCGGATTTCTGCACAAGGAGAATAGTAACCAAAAGTTGGATTTGTGGTTAGAAATATCTGATCTTTTTCTCCAAAGCAATTGAAAATTGCATTTATTGCTGCATCTGCTCCATTGAAAATTCCGATTTCATCATTACCAAATTTTCTTGAATCAAGATATTTATCACATAAAAATTTTTTTAAAAAATTATATTCTGGATAAATTGATATCTCATCTAATTTTATCGCTTTTAATGCCTCTAAAACCTTAGGACTTGGACCTAAAGTATTTTCATTAAAGTCTAAGCGGAGTAAATTTCTTCTATTTTCTAAAGGTGCAGAGTAAGACTGCATATTTATTATTTCTTCTCTTGGTTTTGGGAAAAGATTATTTAATGGATCAAAATCATTCATTACATTCTTTCTAAAGTTTCAATTCCTAAAATATCTAAGCTTAATTTTAGTGTTTTTGCAGTTAGATCACATAAATTAAGCCTAGAGATTTTTATATTTTTTTCTTCTTTGAGGATTGGAACTTGATCATAGAATCTATTAAAAGTCTGACATAGCTCGAACAGATAATTGCATAATCTATTTGGCATTAAGTCTTTTTCAATAGAAATTATGACTTCATCGAACCTAAGTAATTTTCTGATAAGTTTCCACTCAGATTTATGTTCATAATTTACGTACTGAAAATCTTTAGATTCATAAACAAAATCAATTTTTCTTTTAATTCCTAAAATTCTTACAAGTGTATATAACAAATAAGGAGCAGTATTACCATTAAGGGAAAGCATTTTATCAAAACTAAATTGATAATTAGTAATCCTATTTTGACTTAAATCTGCATACTTAACAGCTCCTAATCCAATAATTCGTGAAGTATTTGCTATAAACTCTTTGGTCTCATAACGATCTTCATCTTCTAATCTTTTCAATAAATCTTCTTTTGCTCTTCTAACTGCTTCATTTAATAAATCTTTTAGGCGTATTGTTTCACCTTCTCTTGTCTTTAGTTTTTTGCCATCAATTCCTTGAACTAACCCAAAAGGGACATGGTCTACTTGACAATTTTCTGGGATCCATTTTGCTTTTTTTGCAACTTGAAAAACTCCAGCAAAATGATTTGCTTGCCCATGATCAGTTACATAAATAATTCTTGAAGCATCATCGCCATTAGGAGGTTTATTGAATCTGTATCTTATAGCAGCAAGATCTGTGGTGGCATAATTAAAACCTCCATCTTTTTTTTGAATAATTAGCGGTAAAGGTTGGCCTTCTTTATTAGTCATCCCATCTAAAAATACACATTTTGCTCCTTGATCTTCTACTAATATTTTTACGAAATTCAAATCATCAATAACTGATTTTAAGAAGGGATTATAAAAAGATTCACCTCTTTCTTCTATTTTTATTTTTAAAGTTTTATAGATTTCATCAAATTCTTTCCTTGATTGATCACATAATAATTTCCAAGCTTTCATCGATTTAATATCTCCACTTTGTAACTTAACTACTTCCTCTCTAGATCTTTTTTGGAATTCAGATTCGTTATCAAATCTTTTTTTTGATTCTTTATAAAATTCAACTAAATCACTTATCTTGATCTTTCCTATCTCTTCTAGATCATTTGAATATAAATCTTTGAGCTGAGTAATAAGCATGCCAAATTGTGTTCCCCAATCACCAACATGATTGAGTCTTAATACTTCATAACCTCTTAACTCGAAAATTCTAGATATTGAGTCACCTATTATTGTTGATCTTAAATGCCCTACATGCATTTCTTTAGCAATATTAGGGCTAGAAAAATCTACAATAACTTTATTGGACAAACCACTATCTAAATCTTTTCTAATTAGAGGTATGCCAGCCCTATTGCATTGAATATTTGACTTAATTTCATTTATTAGAACCTCATCTTTTAATTTTATATTTATAAATCCAGGTCCAGCTATTTCTAGACTCTTACATAATTTTGCTATGCTTTTATTTTTATTTAAAAGGTTAATAAAATCATTAGAAATATCTCTTGGGTTCTTTTTATATATTTTAGATAAACTTAAACAAACATTACATTGATAATCACCAAATTCCTCTTTTGATGATTGTGTAATTAAATTCTTGCTAAGAATTGCGAATTCTCCTTTTTTATCATTTTTTTCAAGACTATCTAAAAGAGATTGTTCAAATTGTTTTGTTAATTCTTTAAAAATGATTAGCATTAATTATTCAATTATTTATCTATATGATTAATTAATATAACGCATACTCAAATCAATCCAATTACTTTTGGTAATTGAAGAACTTGTTGAAATCAAATCAATACCTTTTATTAGATATTTACTAATTTCTTGAGGGTTTATTCCAGAAACTTCTATTATCAAATTTTTATTGACTTCTTTTTGTAGACTATTAATTGATAACTCTCTTAATTCTTGAACGTTTTTTTTGATTATTTCAGGACTAAGTTCATCTAATAAGACACTATCCGCTCCTGCTAATACTGCTTCTTTTGCCTGATCGATATTCTCAGCTTCAATTATAATATGAGTTGTAAAAGGCGAATTTAGGCGAATATTTTGTACTGCATTCTTAAGATTATCTGTCCATGCAATATGATTTTCTTTGATCATAGCAGCATCGTATAATCCCATTCTATGATTCACGCCACCTCCGCATTTGAATGCATATTTTTCAAATATTCTTAAGCCAGGAGTCGTTTTCCTAGTATCTGCTAATTTTATATTTGTGCCTTCTAATTTATCTGTAAGATTCTTTGTATATGTTGATATTCCAGATAAATGCATTGCGATATTTAAGCTGATCCTTTCACTAGCGAGTAAACTTTTTGAAGGCCCATATATTTCTAAGAGTTTTTGATCTTTAACAAATTTATCTCCATCAGAGATATTAAATTTTGGACTGATTTTTAAATCAATTTTTCTAAAAATTTCTTTTATAATTTCAACCCCGCAGAATATACCCTCTTCTTTTGCAATCCAATATGCATTACCATTCTCTTCTGTAATAGAGGAACTTGTAAGATCTCCCCTACCTATATCTTCATCGATCCAATTATCAATGATTTTACTTATTATTGGAGTATTTAAATCCACTAAACTAAGAAATAATTAATTAATAAAAATTAAACTGAAGTTAGAGAATCAACTATATATCACTATGTAATTTAACTCAAATTTATTTACCAATACAAAACTTAGAAAAAATATTATCTAGAAGTTCCTCAGTTAATTCTTGACCAGTTATTTTAGATAAGTTTTGAATTCCATCTCTCAGCTCAATTGATAACAAATCAAATGGCAATTTATTTTTAATTATTTCATCAGTATCATTTAAATTAGATAAGCAAGCAGACAAATTTGTTAGATGTCTTTCGTTTAAAAATATATTGATATTTTCTACTTGTTTTAATCCGCATTTTTTTATAATTGTGTTTATTAATAATCTTTCACCATCATTATTCTTAATACTCATAAGAATTGTGTTTTTTAACTCATTTGAATTAATATTTTTGCAATCAATTAAATCTTTTTTATTGCCCAAAATAGTAATTAATTTTTCTTTAGGAATTTCTTGTATTATTTTTTTGTCTTCTTCATTAAATCCTTCTTCAAGACTATAAATATAAATTATAAAATCTGACTCTTTTATTTTCCCAAAACTTTTTTTAATTCCAATACTTTCAATTTGTTCATGAGTTTCTCTTATGCCAGCAGTATCAATTATTTTCATTGGAATATCATTAATAGTTAAATTAACTTCAATAACATCTCTAGTTGTTCCAGGAATATTAGTTACGATTGCTTTCTCTTTTTTTGCAAGCAAATTTAATAAAGAGCTTTTACCAACATTTGTTTTACCTATAAGCGCAATGGATATTCCATTGTGAATATATGAATTTCTTTTTGCATTTTCTATAAGTAATTCTATTTTTTCTTTGACTTTTTTAATGTTTTTTAGATATTTGGTGTAATCAAAATCTGTGAAGTCTTCTTCAAAATCAACTCTCGCTTCTATTTCGCAAAGTTGATTTATAAGGTCATTTTTAATATCATCAATTTTTTTCTTTATTTCTCCTTGAACCCCGCTAAAAGCTAACTCTGCTGATCTGGTATTGCTTGCATTAATTAATTGATTAATCGACTCGGCTTGAGTAAGGTCTATTTTTCCATTAAGAAAAGCTCTTTGACTAAATTCTCCTGGGTTTGCAAGTCTAACTCTAGAATTACTAGATAATAATATCTTTAAAACTTTATTTACTATGATAATTCCGCCATGGCAATGAAGTTCAACTACATCCTCTCCTGTGAAGCTATTTGGGGATTTCATCACTAAAATTAAAACCTCATCTATAAATTTATTTTTTTTATTTTCCTGAATAAAACCACGAAAAACCCTATGTGATTCCCATGCATATTTAGATTTAGTTTGAACAATCTTTTTGCAAGAATTTATTGCGTCTTTCCCTGATACTCTTATTATCGCAACTCCTCCCTTCCCAATACTTATAGCTGAAGCAATTGCTGCTATCGTATCTTCTGTAGTAACTATCGAATCCATTTCTCGCTTTGTTATGGATAATTAAGTAAGATTATCAAGAATTTAATTTTGAAATTTTCTTTCTGAATGAGATTTAAAAGAGATATTACCAATAAGAAAATTCTATCATTATTTAGGAGTCAGAATGGAAGTCCTTTCTTTAATGCTAAAGGTTTAGCTATAGGGGTATTTAGTGGTTGCTTTCCATTTTTTGGTTTTCAGACTTTAATGGGAGTATTTTTTGCGAAAATAGCTAAGGGAAATATTGTTCTAGCTGCAATTGGTACCTGGATCAGCAACCCTTTTACTTATATTCCACTTTATTATTTTAACTATAAAGTTGGTTCGATTTTTTTAAATAATCCTTCTAATAAAATTCTTGAAAAAAGTTTAGTTATTGATGACTTATGGAAACAAGGTAGAATTTTTTCCTTAAAATTACTCTTAGGTTCATCTTGTGTAGGTATTTTATTAGCTTTGATTTGCGGCAGTATTGTTTTCTTTATCTACAAGATAAAAATTAAAAGATAGATTGATCTGATTTTAAAATTAACTTTGTCCAACTCTGGCGATATCTAAAACATCTGCCATCGATTTAATTTGTTCAATTGTTTTGTGAAGTTGATTATAACTTTCAAGACCTACACAAAGATTTATAATAGCTGGTTTACCATAAGCAGTTTTAACATTGGCATCACTAACGTTTATACCTTTATCAGATAACCGCATAAGAATATCTTTAAGAACTCCAACTCGATCAATTACTTCTATTCGTAGCTGAATTGGAAACTTATTATCGCCAGTTTTATTATCTTGATTCCAACCGACAGGTAATCTTCTCTCTATTGGAATTGGTATTACATTTTCACAATCTTCCCTATGTATAGTTATCCCATGGTTGCCGAGCGACACAGTTCCGATAATATCCTCGCCTGGGAGTGGGGAACAGCATTTACCTATTCTGTAATCAAGACCTTCTATCCCGGAAATTGGTGATTTAGCTGCTGTATTAGATTGATTAGTGGATAAATTATTATTACTTTTAAGAGATTTTGCTATTTCAGAGTCAGAATCATTTTTTACATCTTCTGTCTGTAATTTTATTTCTTCTCTTAGTCTGTTTAATACTTGATGCAAAGTTAAACCACCAAAACCAAGAGATGCAAGAAGGTCTTCAGTAGTTTTTAAATTGCATCGATTTGCAACTTTTTTCATGGCTTCACTAGAAAGTAATGCTTCAAAACCGTTTCTACCTACTTCTTTTTCAAGTAAATCTCTACCTCTTTTAATCGTTTCATCACGATGGCTTTTCTTATACCATTGGCGAATTCTATTTTTAGCAGTTGGCGTAACTACAAAGTTCAGCCAATCTAAGCTTGGAGTAGCATTATTACTTGTCAAAATTTCTATGAAGTCACCATTTTGAAGTGCTGTAGATAATGGAGAAAGCTTTTCATTAATTCTTATTCCATTACAGTGATTTCCAACTTCAGAATGGATTCTGTAGGCGAAATCTATCGCGGTAGATCCTTTCCTTAAACCAACAACATCTCCTTTTGGAGTGATTACAAATACTTCTTCATCAAATAAATCTTCTTTAATTGAAGCTAAATAATCATTATGATCCCTTTCATTACCTTCTTGTTGCCATTCTACTAATTGTCTTAGCCAATTAAATCTCTCGGCATTACTTTTAGCAGGAGAACCACCCTCTTTATATTGCCAATGAGCAGCAATACCATATTCAGCAATTTGATGCATCGAAGTAGTTCTAATTTGAACTTCAATAGGTCGATGTCTTCCAATCACAGAAGTGTGTAAGGACTGATATCCATTGGGTTTTGGTAATCCTATATAGTCTTTAAATCTACCTGGAATTGGTTTGAAAGTATCATGAACAACTGCTAAAGCTCTATAACAACTATCTGAATTGTCCACGATAATTCTTAGGGCAGCAACATCATAAATCTCGTGAAATTGCTTTTGTTGTCTTTCCATTTTGCTCCAGATGCCATAAAGATGTTTTGGCCTTCCTGTTATTTCAAAATTTTTCAAACCCGCTGAAATCAAGTTTTCCTTCATAAGATTCAAAGTTACTTTTAATCTTTTTTCTCTATCACTTCTTTTAACGGCGATTTGATCTTTAAGATCTAGATATTCTTTAGGCTCTAGGAATTTAAAAGCTAAATCTTCTAATTCCCATTTAAATCTGTTTATTCCTAGTCGATTAGCTAATGGTGCATAAATCTCTCTTGTTTCTCTCGCTATTCTTAGTTTTTTCTCATCATTTAGCCATTCAATTGTTCTCATGTTATGAAGTCGATCTGCAAGTTTAACTAAGACAACTCTGATATCGCTGGCCATAGCCAAAAACATTTTCCTAAGATTTTCAGCTTGTGCTTCAGTCCTGTTGTTAAAGTGTATGCCGCCTAATTTTGTTACACCCTCTACAAGTATTTTTACTTCTAATCCAAAATTTGTTTCTATTTCGGATAAATCAATGCCAGTATCTTCAACTACATCATGTAAAAGGCCTGCAGCAATAACAGATGAACTAGCACCTATTTCTTTAAGGAGATTTGCAACAGCAACGGGGTGGATAATGTATGGCTCGCCGCTCGCACGGAATTGTCCATCATGAGCTTTATAAGCAAGTTTAAAAGCCTTTACTATAAGGTTTTGATTCTCATCATTTTCTTTATTTGATTTTTCAAAATTATGTATATCTTTAAGAAGCCAATCTGGAATGTTTATTTGATAATTCAAAGATTCACTTTCATATTTTTTATTTTCAGGCAAAATAGTTTTGGAAACTTCAATTTCGTTTTTTTCTTTTGAATTTGCAGCTGCCTCGGACATTTTATATTGCTTTAGATGTATTTTATTTATGTCTAGAAAAATTTGCTATAAATCATGGAAAAAAATAAAGAAAAAATTATTGTAGTTAAAAATCTTACTGTTAAATATGGTCTAAAACAGCAACCTATTATCAAAAATTTTAATTTGGAAATAGATAGTGGAGATCATTTGGCCATAATAGGACCTTCTGGATGTGGAAAGACCACTTTTGCAAAAACATTAGTAAATATATTGCCTGCAAAGGCCACTTCTAAAGGGTATCTATCGATTTCTAATGTAGATCCTAGGAAAATAAACAACAAAGATGCACAATTATTTAGAAGAAAGAATTTTGGATTTATTTATCAAGACTCTATAAAAAAACTTAATCCGCTAATGAGAGTTGGGGATCATTTATATGAATTATTTAAAACACATGATCAAACTAAATCATCTTTAGCTATTAAAAAATTAGTAAGAGAAGTTTTTCAAAAAGTCGGAATTGAAGAAAGTAGACTTGATTCTTTCCCACATCAATTTAGCGGCGGAATGAGACAGAGAGTTTCTATAGCAATGGCACTTGCTTTGAAACCTAAATTATTAATAGCTGATGAACCTACAACAAGCTTAGATACCAAAACAAGTTTTGAAATTATGCAAGAAATAATTCATCTATGTAATGAATTTGATACAACTTTAATTTTAATTAGTCATGATATTAATCTTGCAGCAAAGTGGTGTAAAAAAGTTGCAATAATTGAAAAGGGATCGATTGTTGAAAAAGGGAATATATTAGATATCTTTCAATCACCAAAATCAGATATCGGGAAAAAATTAGTAAATGCTTCAAAAATAGTATTAGAACCAAATATTAAAAATAATGCGCGAGATCAGGTCGTTCTAGAGGTAAATAACCTAAGACATTGGTATAAATTAAATTCTTCAATTTTCATTAATAAATGGAATAAGGCTTTAAATGAAGTTAGTTTCAAGTTATATGAGAATGAGACTCTTGGAATAGTTGGTTCTTCAGGGAGTGGTAAAAGTACATTATGTAGGGCTTTAATTGGACTTCTTAAAGTAAGAGGTGGTGAAATCAAAATTTATGATAAAAATCATGCATCGAAAAAAAATAAATCTTTTAAAAAGAACAATAAAGTGCAAATTATTTTTCAAGATCCTTTTTCAAGTTTGAACCCGAAAATGACAATTAAAAGTATTTTGGAAGATATATTTTTTATTCAAAAAATTTCAGATAAAAGAAAAATCGAAAAAGAAATAAAATTAATGTTTAGAAATTTGAATCTTCCCTTAAATAATGATTTTTTTAATTCTTATCCTAGCCAATTATCTGGTGGTCAATTGCAAAGAATTTCATTAGCCAGAGCGCTATTGTTGAAACCAAAAATTTTGATTTGTGATGAGAGCGTTAATATGTTGGATGCTTCAGTAAAAATAGAGATTCTTGAATTACTTAGAGTCTTGCAAGAAAAAATGAATTTAACGATTATCTTTATTACTCATGATTTGGGCATTGCTAAAAGATTTTGTGATAGGTTGCTAGTTATGAATCACGGAAAGATAGTTGATGAAGGAGAAAGTTCTACAATATTCACTAAAACTCAAAACACGTATACAAAATCGCTTCTAAATTCATCTTTGAATCTTATTTAACTTTAAGAACACTTAGTAATTTTTGAAAATCTAATGGTAATTCTGATTCAAATATCATTTCTTTACCATTTATTGGATGTATAAGTCCAAGCTTAATGGCGTGTAAAGCTTGGCCATCTAATTTACATGGTAGTTTTTTACATCTTCCATATAACGGATCACCCACAATTGGATGATTAATGTGAGCGCAATGTACTCTTATTTGATGCGTTCGCCCCGTATCTAGTTTGAAACTCATTAATGAGTAATTGCCAAATCTTTCTTCTAATTTCCAATAGGTACAGGCATACCTTCCTGAAGTTTCTTCAACTACTTTATATTTCAATCTATTTAATTTATCTCTGCCAATGTTTCCCACTATTTGGCCTTCTTCAGAATTCGGTGCTCCATGAATTACTGCAATATATTCGCGTGATGCTATTTTTTCTTTAATTTGTTTCTGGAGATTTACTAATGCCTCTTGGCTTTTTGCAACAACCATACATCCCGAGGTATCTTTATCTAATCTGTGAACAATCCCAGGTCTTAGTTTACCATTAATTCCAGGTAGATCTTTACAGTGAAAAAGTAATCCATTCACTAAAGTTCCAGATTTGTGTCCAGGGGCTGGATGAACAATTAGTCCTGATTGTTTATTAATTACTATGATGTGCTCGTCTTCAAAAAGGATATTTAAATCCATTTTTTCAGGTTTCAAATAAATAAGAGGTTCTGGAGGAGGCATCCATATTTGAATATTGTCGCCATTTTTTAATGGGGTCTTTGCTTTCGCAGTCTTATAGTTTACAAGTACTAAACCTGAATTTATAAAATGTTGAATTCTTGCTCTACTTTGTTCTGGCCTTTTACTTACCAACCATCTGTCTAGTCTCATAGGAAGAGGTAGCTCATAAATAATTTCTATAAGCTCACCTTCTCCAATGCCGAAAGAATTTTGATTATTTAATTCCATAGTGGGACTTCTAAAGCAATTTTACCCAGCATTTGATTTCTATAATCTTCCAATAACTTATGAGACATTCTCCTTTTATCGCCTGAGGTATGTTTTGAAGCTGCTTCGTCGATCCAAGCAGAAGGACTCTTAAAGCCTTTAGTAATATCAACTCCATATCTATTAGATATTTGTTTAACTGAGATATTCGCATTCTTATCTTTGTTGAGAGTGGATATAATTTTGATAAATCCAATTGCGACACTCTCTATTTCATAAGCAGCTTCTCCAATATCGTCACACAGTGCAAGATTAAGTGCTGATTTTTGATCTTCTAAATTTGGAGGTATAACACCAGGAGCATCTAGCAGATCTATACCACTTTCTAATTTTATCCATCTTAAATTACGAGTCACGCCTGCTTTCCTAGCACTATCTACAACTCTTTTTTTTGCGATTCTATTAATTAATGCCGACTTTCCTACGTTTGGAAAACCAAGTGTAAGGGCTCTAATTGGCCTAATTCGCATTCCTCTAGAGATTCTTCTATCGTCGATTGACGACCTAGAATCTTTGGCTGACTTACAAATTTCTTTAATCCCTATTCCTCTTTTAGCATCACACCAAAGAGGATATTGATCTTTAGCATTAAACCATTTATTCCAACTATTGATTGTATTCGGGGAGATCATATCTGATCTGTTAATGACAAGAATATGTTTTTTATTATTTATCCATTTATTTAAGTGTGGATGTCCTGTTGACAAAGGAATTCGTGCATCTCTAACTTCTATAACTAAATCTACTTTATTGATAACTTCAGATAATTTCTTTTCTGCTTTTGCGATATGGCCTGGGTACCATTGGATTTTGGGTATGTCCACTTCAATAAATCAAATAAAAATTTTGTATTTCTTTTAGTTTTTATAACTTTCAAAAGTATTTACTTCTAAATTTTAGTATAAATTTAATAACTAAAAATTTTTATAATCGTTAATTCTTAAAATTTATTAAGGCATAGGTAACAGTAACTACTTTTTAACCCAATAAGCCCAAATTAACGTTAGGGTCTTGAGATTATAAATATAGCTTGTTTAATGTCAAAATTATCTCTTTCCAGTCTTGATAAGACACATTTAGAAGGAAAAAAAGTTCTTGTAAGAGTAGATTTTAATGTTCCATTAAATGAAGACGGTCAAATAACCGACGATACGCGTATTCGTGCAGCGATCCCAACTATTGAATATCTTATTAATCATTCTGCAAAAGTCATTTTAGCTGCTCATTTTGGTAGACCTAAGGGTCAGGTAAATGAAAAAATGAGATTAACTCCAGTAGCAGCAAGATTAAGTGAATTGTTGGAGCAACATGTTGCTCTTACTAACAGTTGTATTGGTGATGAAGCAGTTGCACAATCAAATAGCTTATCTAATGGAGATGTTCTTTTACTTGAGAATGTTCGTTTTTTTGGTGAAGAGGAAAAGAACGACCTGGAGTTTGCTGAAAAATTAGCATCACATGCAGATATGTATGTAAATGATGCTTTCGGTGCTGCTCATAGAGCGCATGCTTCAACTCAGGGTGTTACAAATTATTTAAGTCCCTCAGTAGCTGGATTCCTTTTAGAAAAAGAATTGAAATACCTACAAGGAGCAGTAGATTCCCCAAATCGCCCATTGGCAGCAATAGTTGGAGGGTCAAAGGTTAGTAGCAAAATAGGAGTACTTGATTCTTTACTAGATAAGTGTGACAAAATCATGATTGGCGGAGGTATGATTTTCACTTTTTATAAAGCTAGAGGTTTAGATGTCGGAAAGAGCCTTGTAGAAGAAGATAAACTTGAGCTTGCTAAAGATTTAGAAGCAAAAGCAAAAGCAAAAGGAGTAGAATTATTATTACCCACTGATGTTGTTTTGGCTGATGAATTTTCTCCTGACGCCAATAGTAAAATATCTCAAATTGACGCAATTAGTGGAAATTGGATGGGTCTAGATATTGGTCCAGATTCCATTAAAGTTTTTCAGAATGCTCTTGCAGAATGTAAGACAATTATTTGGAATGGTCCAATGGGAGTTTTTGAATTTGATAAATTTGCAGACGGTACAAATGCAATAGCTACGACTCTTGCGGACTTAAGTGCTTTTTCTGAAGTTTGTACAATAATTGGTGGTGGAGATTCAGTTGCAGCAGTTGAAAAAGCAGGATTAGCTGAGAAAATGTCTCATATATCTACCGGAGGTGGGGCTAGTTTGGAACTCCTAGAAGGTAAAACTTTACCAGGTGTGGCTGCGTTAAACGACGCTTAGGCTATATCTCATCAACAATATCAATGCTCTTTGTGAAAGTAATCATTCCTTCAGGATGAGCTATGATTCCTGACCAAATTTGTATCCCTGGTTTTGAAGGGGCTCTTGTTATTTTAAAAATCCCTCCAGATGCCAATGGCTCCAATAATATTTCTTGTTCAAACAATGAATTAACTTGATAAGGTTTTATAGCTCCAGCAATAATCTCTTCTTCAAGAGGCTTATTTAGAATTATATCGATATCGTATTTTGAACCAGTAAGAACTCTATCAGGAATTTTAAAACTAATATCTATTTTTTTATTATCGTTTCTTATTGTGGTGAATAAATTTTTGATAATTCCTTCTTCTATTTTTCCATTTAGGATTGAAAATAAATAATCAAATTTGGATTCGAGTATATATATTTCTCCTTTAACTATTTTTTCCCCAGAAACTTTTATTCGCAAAATATCTTGATCTGGAATATTAGTCTTTAATCTTTTGATCTTCCATTTGCTGTTAGGGAAATCATTAATAATCTTTGAAAATTGTTTTGGTATATTTTGGCTTTCTTCATTTCTAAAATTTTTTCTAATGAATTCTAAATCTCTTGTATTTAAGGAGTTTTCTAGATTTCTTATAAAATCAACTTTCAAAGTTTGCGTTATTGCTGAATAGGGAATAATAAGATAAACAAATAAGTAGAGAAGAAAGCCTATATTCTTGAATAAGTTTAAATTAAGCATATTAATTATTAGTTATTTTATTCTACTATTTTAGGTTTTTATGTCTAAAAAAAATAATTTATTAGTTGCAGCCAGTGGGACAGGGGGGCACATTTTCCCAGCCTTAGCAGTTTCTAAAGAAGTGGAAGATGAATGGAATATTCATTGGTTGGGTGTTAGTCACAGACTTGATGCAGATTTTATTCCCAAAAAATATAATTTAAGGACTTTGAATATAAAGACACCAAGAAAAAATATTTTTTTGTTTTATCAATATATAGAAATTTTGATGTCAACTTTTCAAATAATTAGGATCTTAAAAGAAAAAAAAATTAACTTAGTTTTTACGACTGGCGGTTATATATCAGCACCTACTATTGTTGCTTCAAAACTTCTCAGGATACCTGTCATTATTCATGAATCAAATTTAATTCCAGGAATGGTCACGAAATATTTTGGTTTTTTGTGTAACTATGTTTTTCTAGGATTTAAGAAAACAAATTCTTATTTAAGAAACTGTAAAACTATTTTCACTGGGACTCCTTTAAGGGATCAATTCTATAAATCCCATCTCGTGCCAGAATGGGTCCCAAAAGGAAAGGGACCTCTTTTGATTGTTATGGGAGGTAGCCAAGGAGCAAAAGCTATAAATCACATTCTTAACGAATCTCTTGAATTTTTAATGAAAAAACAGTTTCGGATAGTTCATATTATTGGCGAATGTAATCAACAATCCTTTAATGTAAAAAATTCCAATAATTATGTTCAAAAGAAATTTACTAATGAAATCGCAGCTTTGATTCAAAACTGTGATCTTGTAATATCGAGATCTGGTGCAGTAACAATAAATGAACTTATAGAAACTGAAAAACCTTCAATTTTAATTCCATTTCCTTATTCTAAAAATAATCACCAGGAGAAAAATGCAATGATTCTTGCCGAAAGTGGAGGTTCAGTTTTAATGAATCAAAGTAAAATTTCTAAAGAAGTTTTTGAAGAAACTATAGAAAGAATTTTTAAGAGAAAATCAAAAAACGGAAAATATTACTATGAAATTTTAGATATTATGAAGAAGAACATGGAAAATAATAATAAAATCAAATCTAAAATTGAGATTAGAAAATTTTTTAATTATTTTTTAAAGGAATTCTGAATTTCTTTACATAAAAGAGTGTTATTTTTCCTATTCTGCAAACTTATTCTTGCCCACTTTTCATCCAGAAATCTAAATGAAGTACATTCTCTAAGCAATATTCCCTTATTTTCTAAGTATTTTATATTAGGCAACAAGGATTTTTTACTTTCTATTAAAAAAAAGTTGGTTGAAGAGTTATGAACTTTAAGGTTCTCTATTTTGGATAATTTTTCAAATACTCTTTTTTTTTCAATATTTATCCAGCTGTGAATCTGTTTTGTCCACTGTTCATAGAATTTCTTATTACTTAGTAGATCAATTCCGGCTTTAATAGAAAATGAATTTAAAGGCCAAGGATCTCTATTGATTTCCCATTGTTTTAGTATTTTCGATGAGCCAATAACGTAACCTAATCTAAGACCAGGAATATTGAAGATTTTGGTCAAGCTTCTCAAGACTAATAAATTGTCAAATCTTTGGGTTAATGGGATTAAAGATTCTTTCTCTCCATTAGGTGTTATAGATAAGAAAGCTTCATCACAGATAACTAATTTATATTTTTTTACAACTTCCTCCAATGAATTCTTTTCCCATAATTGGCCGGTAGGGTTATGTGGATTTGTTATCCAAATAACATCACCTTTTGGATGCAGCGGAAATGATTGAGGAAATATATCATTCCAGTTTTTTGGTAATTCGCAATGTATAAATTTGCTATTCCAACAATTTAAAGATCTTTCGTAATCAACAAATGATGGAGAAGGAATACAACTTATTCCAAATTTGGATGCTTCATAACCTGCCCAGGTTATTAGTTCAGAAGCTCCATTTCCAGGCAATATATTGTCTGGATTTATCCCATGAAATTTACCGATTATTTCTTTCAGATCATTCAAGTTTCTCTCTGGGTAATATCTAAATCCAAGATTTTTAATTCCAGCATTTAATGAATCTATTAGTATTTGAGGTGGATCAAAGGGTACTAAAGAGGCACTTGCGTCAATGATGTCAGAGGGTAATAAATTTAATTTTTTTGCATTTGCATATACATTTCCTCCATGCTTTAAGTT
Source organism: Prochlorococcus marinus XMU1405 (assembly GCF_017696275.1). Taxonomy (NCBI): domain Bacteria; kingdom Bacillati; phylum Cyanobacteriota; class Cyanophyceae; order Synechococcales; family Prochlorococcaceae; genus Prochlorococcus; species Prochlorococcus marinus. Next base: position 196,040 of record NZ_JAAORF010000001.1, read on the forward strand.
TGATATTTGCATGGCTAATGTTGAGTAATCATAAGTTTTCGGGTTGTTCATTATTTATTTTCTAATTTTTATTTAACCCATTTTAAATCTGATCCAATGGCCTCTTTTATATTAGATAATTGATGTTTATTGAGTTGATTTAAAATCCCGTCAAGTATATTGGGGACTAATTGTGGCCCCTTATATATCCATCCCGTATAAAGTTGAATTAATGATGCTCCAGAACAAATTCTTTCCCAAGCCGACTCTGGACTATCGATTCCTCCAACGCCAATTAAAATAATCTTTTTATCAATATTATGAATATGTTTTATTATTTGATTTGCTTTTTTTTGTAGAGGTTTTCCACTTAATCCTCCATTTTCCTCAGAAAGTAATAATCCTGTTTGACTGATCTTCCTATTTTCAAGACCTAATCTATCTATGCTGGTGTTAGTAGCAATTATCCCATCGATATTTTCCTCAATTATTAACTGGCAAATATCTTCAATATCTTTAAGGCTTAAATCTGGCGCAATTTTTACAAATAATGGTGGACAATTAGGTAAGTTTTTAATTTCTCTAAGAAGTTCTTTTAGAAGAATCGGATCCTGCAACTTTCTTAGTCCTTCAGTATTTGGAGAACTTACGTTTATTGCTGCATAATCACAATATGGAATTAATAATTTTAGAGAAGTTAAATAATCATCTTTTGCTTGAGATAAATCTGTAATTTTAGACTTGCCAAAATTTATCCCTAAACAAATATTCTTTCTATTTTTTTTAAACTCAATTCCTTGTTCTACAAAGTTTTTAACTAGATTTTCAGCACCATTGTTATTAAAACCCATTCTATTTAATGCTGCTTCTTCCTCCGCTAATCTAAACAATCTTGGTTTGGGATTTCCATTCTGAGCAAATTTGGTTACTGTACCAAGTTCGGCAAATCCAAAACCAAAATCTTTCCATACATTTGCAGCATTTCCATTTTTGTCAAAACCCGCAGCTAAACCAATTGGATTACAAAAATTTATACCACATATGCTCTGATTTAATCTTTTATCGACTATAGAAAATTCTTCATTTAGATTTTTTAAGATAGATGAAACTACAGGCCAATTATATTTTCTTGAACTGAATGATAAAAGGCTGAGAGATAAGTTAGTTAAGTATTCTGCATCAATTCCAGAGTCTCTTTTTAATACGGGGGTAATCAAGTTTTTATAAAGATTTTTAAATATCCCTTTCTGTTCATTCATAAAAAATTAGGCTTCTTTTTTTTCTATTATCCAATATTTTTTATCTTTAGGAATCAATCTCCAATTACGCCATTCAAAAAGTGAATATAGTTTGATTTTTAAGTGGTTTTCTTTACCTAATAATGTGCATAGTTCTGGTGAACTTAACAAATACTTTTTGTCAGCAAATTTTTGAATTAATTCATTCCTTGAAAATAGTTCCTGAATTTCTGAAGGGGCATTTTTTTCAAAAAAGTCAGCTGAAGATTCTGACTCCTTTAATTTACTTTCTAAAGATATACCTTTGCTATAGTTGGTTGCTATTTTATCAACTCTATCATTTTGTTTGTCACCACTATGACCCTTAACATATTCCATTACAAGGCCATTAATTCTTAATTGATCAATTTTTTGCCATAAATCAAGATTTTGAACTGATTTTCCTGAACTTGTTTTCCACCCATTTCTCTTCCAATTAGTAATCCATTTTGTATAACCTTCTATTACATATTTACTATCAGTTCTTAATTTAAAGTTCTCCTTTAATTTATAGGTTTTTAATTTCTCTAGTGTTTTTATAGCCGCAGTGAGTTCCATTCTATTATTGGTAGTATTTTGCTCGGAACCACCTATTTCTAGTTCACTTTTGTCGTCAAAAATTATTAGTCCACCCCAACCACCTGGACCTGGATTACCACTGCAGGCTCCATCTGTTGCAGCTTCAATTGCAATACTATCAATATTCATAATTTTTGAAGCCGATATAAAGTCTATCGGCTTGAAAAAATATTCTCTTACTTAAGTGTAACTTTACCGCCAGCTTCTTCAATCTCTTTCTTTAAAGATTCGGCATCTGCTTTAGCAATTCCTTCTTTTACTGTTTTTGGTGCAGATTCAACAAGTACTTTTGCGTCGCCAAGACCTAGACCAGTTGCATTTCTTACAACCTTAAGTACTTTGATTTTTGCAGCTGCATCAAAGCTTTCGAGAACTACATCAAATTCAGTTTTTTCTTCAGCAGCGCCACCATCTGCGTCACCGCCAGCTGCTCCTGGAGCTGCCATAACTACACCTGCAGAAGCTGCAGCAGATACACCAAAAGCCTCTTCAATTTGCTTTACAAGCTCAGATGCTTCTAAAAGTGATAGAGATTTTAATGATTCAAGAATTTCTTCAGTTTTTGCGGACATTTTCTTAAAAGTTAATTAGTTTTTGAATTTAGGATTCTGATTTTTCAGAATGTTGTTTAAGTGATCTAGCAAGTCCAGAAGGTACTTCATTAATAGAGATCGCAATTTTTGTTGCAACGCCATTAAGAGCGCCAGCAATTTTTGCCATCAATACTTCTTTAGATGGAAGACTTGCAATTTCTTTTATTTCAGAATCGCTAAGAAGTCTACCTTCAAATAAAGCTCCTTTGGTCTCGGATTTTTTGGTGTCTTTTTGAAAAGATTGGATTGCTTTGACAGCACCACCAACATCTTCTTTAATTAAGACAAAAGCATTTGTTCCGGTCAGTAAAGATTCAAGATCGTTCCAATTACTATCTCCATCAATAGCTTTGCGCATTAATGAGTTTTTAGTAACTTTGCAAATGCCGTTAGTTGTTTGCAATCTAGATCGCAAATCTGACATCTCTTTGATAGTTAAACCTTTATAGTCAAGAACTACAGCCATTTCCGAGTCGTCTAAAAGAGATTTAATCTCAGTAACGATTTTTTGCTTATTCTCTAGTGTTCGGCCCATTGATGTTTTTTGGATCGTAATTTAGGGAGAGCAGGAAATGCGGCAAAGTTCTTTTAAAGAGGCCGCTTTTATTAGATCCAAAAAGAAATAATTTAAGACGAGTCCTCGGTAGGAATTAAAAATTTAGAATAACTAAATCAACCTACTTTCTTTGGCCGTATTATTGCAATTAAATTATACTACAAAGCGTTAACCTTCAGGTTGGTAATCTTGTACAGCATTTATGTCAATTTGAACTGAAGGCCCCATTGTGGAAGTTACATAAAAAGTTTTCCAATACTTTCCTTTAGCTCCACTTGGTTTATTTTTATCAATTGATTCTTGTAAGGTTTTTAAGTTGTCAAATAGAGCCTCTTTTGTGAAACTTGCTTTTCCAAAGCGGACATGAACGATTCCAGCCTTATCTGCTCTAAATTCGAGCTTACCAGCTTTGAATTCTTTTATTGCATTAGCAATGTCATTAGTTACTGTCCCAGCTTTAGGATTAGGCATTAAACCTCTAGGTCCTAAAACTCTTCCTAATTTTGCAACCTTTGGCATCATATCTGGAGTTGCAATAAGTAGATCAAAATCCATATTTCCTTTGTTGATGCTTTCTACAAGATCTTCTTCGCCAAATAAATCTGCACCAGCAGCCTTAGCTTTCGATACATTCTCACCGCTTGTAATTACTGCAATTTTGATGCTCTGGCCAGTACCATGTGGTAATGCAACAGTGGTCCTTAATTGTTGATCAGTATATTTTGGATCAATACCTAGACGTATATGTGCTTCAATAGTTTCATCAAATTTTGCATTAGCATTTTCCTTGATAATACTAAGAGCTTCAAGTGGTGCGTAAATGCGATCTTCTATCTTTGTTGATAGAACCGCCATTCTTTTAGATAGTTTTTTCATAATAATATTGGGTGCAAACGGTTATTAACTAACCTCCCCTAGATAGTGAGAAATTGTGTATTGAACTCAATCAGTGACAGAGACGCCCATATTACGAGCAGTACCTTCAATTACTTTCATGGCTGATTCAACACTAGAACAGTTTAGATCAGGAAGCTTAGTTTTGGCTATTTCTTCTAATTGAGCTTTACTTATATTCCCAACAGAGCCTTTTGCGGATTCACCTGAACCTTTCTCTATACCAGCTGCTTTTGTTATTAAGACGGAAGCAGGAGGTGTTTTTGTGATAAAAGTAAAGCTTCTATCTTCAAAAACAGAAATCTCGACTGGAATTACAAAACCAGCTTTATCTTGTGTCCTTGCATTGTATTCTTTGCAAAATGCCATGATATTGACACCATGTTGTCCTAAAGCTGGCCCTACAGGAGGAGCAGGATTTGCTTTGCCTGCTTGTAGAGCAAGCTTGATAACTGCCACAATTTTTTTTGCCATTAGATTAGATAATTTAAGCTGGAGTAGAAAATCATAATTTTACTAGATAAACAAGAACAATTAGAAATTAATTTTGTTTATTGATTTGGGAGAATTCTAATTCTACAGGAGTCTCGCGCCCAAATATTGAAAGTAATGCTTTTAATTTATTTCTTTCTCCGGAAACTTCTATAACTTCTCCCTGGAAATCCTTGAATGGACCGCTAGTTACAATGATTCTATCTTTTTCTTCAATATCTAACTTAATTACAGCCTTTTTCTCTGATGCGCGCTTAAAGATTCTATTAACTTCTTGTCTTGATAATGGTCGAGGTTTGATATGACCTCGAGATCTTCCGCTGCTTCTACCGTCTTCAGCACCGACAAAGTTAATTACATTTGGAGTACTTTTAACAGCCATCATTGTATCTTCATCCAAAATCATTCTTACGAGGACATAACCTGGGAAAACTTTTTCTTCAGTAGTTTGCCTGCTTCCATCTTTTTTTAATTTAATTCCTGGAGTTTGGGGAATTTCAATTTCAATGATTCTATTATTGACACCTAAAGTTACTGATCTCTGCTCAAGAGTCGCTTTTACTTTTTTTTCACAGCTTGATGCTACTTGAACTGCATACCATCTTGCTATGCTTGTATTTGCTTTTGAAGAAGCAAGGTTTGTAGTTAATTCATTACTCATTTTTCTGGAAGCTTAATTAAGATCTTTATTAATGGATATTAGGGAGATAATCAACCAAAAATTTGCGAGGCTGCCCATCCATAGAATCTGCTAACAGAAGCAATGGCTGCAGCAGAAAAAGATACCATAATTATAACTGCTACTGATTCGCTAAAAAGTTGTTGTTTGTTAGGCCACACGACAAGTTTAAGCTCATCGTAGGTAGATCTAAAAAAATTATTCTTTTTTTTAGGCTCATCAACTTCAGTAGAATCCTTTTTAAGAGGTTCTTTATTGGTAGTAGGACTTGTCACAAAATTTTTTTGAAATTAAGCTTTATGCTTTAGTTTTTATTTTAGCTTATTGATTTACTCCTCAGCTAGGTTTGAAAACGATCTCATCTTTTTTAGCAGGGTTAAGTTTAATTGTTATATTTTTTTTATTTTTGAAGTTATCCTCTAAAAGTTTTGCAGCCAAGGGATTTTCTATTTGTCTTCTAAGTTCCCTGCTAAGTGGCCTAGCACCATATTCAGGCTCGTAAGAATCATTTGCAATTTTGTTGATAACTTTTTTGTCTATAGCGATATTTATTTTCTGTTCAAGTAGCAGGTTCTTTAAATCTTCTGTTTGTAGAATAATTATTTTTTGAAGTTCATCAATAGATAATGGATCAAACTTTACCACTTCGTCAATTCTATTTAAAAATTCAGGTCTAAAAATTGAAGACAATGCATTACTAATTAAATCATCTAGAGTTTGTTGATCTTTTTCTAACTTTCCCTCACTTTTAGAAATCTTTTGAGAATACTCCAGTATAGATTTACCAGCTAGGTTACTTGTCATAATGATTACCGTATTTTTGAAATCTACTGTCCTTCCTTGAGAGTCCGTTAATCTTCCTTCATCTAAGACTTGCAAAAGGATATTAAATACTTCTGCATGTGCTTTTTCTATCTCATCGAGAAGTATTACTGAATAGGGTTTACGTCTTACAGCTTCAGTTAATTGACCTCCCTCTTCATAACCAACATAACCTGGGGGAGCTCCTAAAAGTCTTGCTACGGCATTTTTCTCCATATATTCACTCATGTCTAATCTTAAAAGTGCGTCTTCTTCATCAAATAAAGCTGTTGCAAGAGATTTTGCTAATTCTGTTTTACCAACACCAGTAGGACCCATAAATAAAAAAGATCCAATAGGTCTTTTAGGACTTTTCATACCAACTCGAGCTCTTCTAATTGCAGCAGAAACAGCTTCTATGGCTTTTTCTTGTCCAATAACTTTTTCACTTAGTTCTGTTTCTAGATTGACTAATTTCTTACGTTCATTTGAAACTACTTTAGAAATTGGAATACCTGTGATTTTTGATATAACATCTGCAATATCATCAGGTTCAACTTGATATTTAAAAGGGAAATTTCTATTTTTCTTTATTTTATTAAAATTCTCTTCAACTTTTTGTATGTCATTCTCTATTTCACTTAACTCTTCTTCAAGCTTTTCTAAATAATCTAGATCATTTTCAATTTCGCGATTTGATTTATCTTTTATTTGTTTGGTTAGCTTATCTTCTTCTCTCATTAAAATAGATAATTCTTCCATTTCTTCACGTAAATTGTTCCAATTATCCAAAAGAACGTTCAATTTTGCCTCTGATTGTTTTCTATTATTCAATAGTTTTTCTTGAGCTTCGATATTTTCTCCTTGCAAATTGTTCAATTTTTCATCAATATTATTAAGTTTGTTTTCTTGTTCGAGAATGATTTGAGGCATATTATTAGACTCGATTTTCAACTGTGCAGCTGCTTCATCAATTAAATCTATTGCACTATCAGGGAGACATTTATCGCTGATGTATCTATCGGCCAATTTCGCAGAATAGTTTACAGCCTCTTCAGAAATTTTTATGCCATGATGTAATTCATATTTCTTTTTGATCCCTTGTAATATTTTTGCGCTTAATTCTAATGAAGGTTCATTAACAGCTATCTTTTGAAAACAATTATTTAATGCCTGATCTTTTTCAATAGTTGCACGAAATTTCTCAGGTGTTGTTGTACCGATACATCTAAGTTCTCCTTCAGCTAGTAAAGGTTTTAAGATATTACTGATGTCGGTAGAAGATCTGTCAGAACTTAATATTGAGTGAATTTCATCAATAAATAGAATCATTCCTTGGTTTGGATTATTAAGTTCCTGCATAATTAAGCTTAGTCTTTCCTCTAGTTGACCTCTAAATTTGGTCCCAGAAACTAATGCACCTAAGTCAAGTGAAATAATTTTTAAGTCCTTTAAAGTATCAGGAACTTTTTTGTCTACAATTAATTGAGCAAGTAATTTTGCAATTGAGGTTTTACCAACTCCAGGATTGCCAATAAGTATAGGGTTATTTTTGTTTCTTCTGCAGAGTACCCTCATTAAATTATTGATCTCATTTTCTCTTCCTAAAACGGGATCCAGTAAGCCTTTTTTAGCTGATTCTGTTAAATCTTTTCCATAAATTGAAAGAGCATTTTCATCTTTTCTAACTTGTTTTTTGGTTTCAATTTGAAGTTTACTTTTCGGTAATGGAACAATAGCTTTTTTCAATTTTTCTTCTTTAACTACAGTTTCTTTGTCAGATTCAAAATTAGATTGATTATTTATTTCAATTACATTCCCATAATTAAAAGAATCTTTTGATTGATTAATATTTGGGTAAAACTTTAATTCTTCTTCTAATTTTTCCATTGAAAGGTTTCCTTCTTCAAAAACATAATTTCCAATTCTTAAATCCCTTCCAAGAGCAATTAGTAAATGAGGGATTTCTATTAATCTCGATCCCCATTGAGTTTTAATCTGATTTGCGTTATCTAATAAAATTTCTAAATCTTCTCCGATAGTAAAAATATCTGACTCATTTGTTGGTGTCTCTTCTAAAAAATCTTCTGTTATGTCTAAAACTGTATCTTGGTCTATTGATAATTTTTCAATGAAAGCAAAGAATTCACTTGATGAGAACAATGTATGAACTATGTGTTCAATATTAAATTCGCTATGATCCCATTTTTTTGCGGTTTCTTCCCCTAATAAAAGAAGATTCCAACTGATATCGCTAAATAGTTCAGGACTGGATGTAAGGGTTTCTCTCATAAACTATAAAAACTACAGTTGATTATTAATTAATATTCTAAATAGGATCTGCATTAATAATCATCCAATAATTTTCAAATTGTAAGATGAATTTCAAAAATATTTTTATGAGATGGGTTGCAGGGACTTTGGAATTAATAAAAGTGTTAACTAATATCTAAACTGTTATGAAATAAAAAATTATAATTGTTTAACATATTTATTTCAGATATTAGCCAAATAGTTCAGCTATTAATAGGATTTAAATAGTAATAATTAAATTGTGAAAGAAACTATTGATTTTCTTATTGATACTGTTGAAGCAAGGCAAGTCCTTGATTCAAGAGGTAATCCAACTGTAGAGGCAGAAGTATTTTTGGAATGTGGTGCAAGTGGTAGAGCAATTGTTCCCAGCGGAGCTAGCACTGGTGCTCATGAGGCACATGAATTAAGGGATGGTGGTTCCAAATATATGGGGAAGGGTGTTTTAAATGCTGTTAATAAAATTCATGAAACAATATCCCCGGCTTTATGTGGTTTGTCAGCTTTAGATCAAACTGCAGTAGATAAATTAATGATTGAAATTGATGGAACTCCTAATAAATCTAACCTTGGAGCAAATTCAATCCTTGCAGTAAGTCTTGCAACTGCCAGTGCATCAGCAAATGCTTTAGACGTTCCACTATATAGGTATCTTGGAGATCCATTATCCAATCTCCTTCCAGTCCCATTAATGAATGTAATAAATGGTGGTGCTCATGCACCAAATAGTCTTGATTTTCAGGAATTTATGCTTGTCCCCCATGGAGTTAATAATTTCAGTGAATCATTAAGAATGGGTACTGAAATTTTCCACACATTAAAATCATTGCTTGATCAAAAAGGTCTATCTACTGCTGTAGGGGATGAGGGTGGATTTGCACCTAATTTGTCATCAAGCGAAGAAGCAGGGGACTTATTATTAGAAGCAATTCAAAAAGCCGGATTTAAGCCTGGTGAGCAGGTGTCCTTAGCTTTAGATGCTGCTAGTACTGAATTTTATAGTGATGGTATTTATAAATATGAAGGTAAAAGTTTAAATAGTTCTGAAATGATTTCCTATCTTTCAAGATTAGTTTCTAATTATCCAATAGTTTCAATAGAGGACGGTTTAGCTGAGGATGATTGGGAGGGCTGGTCAGAATTAAATAAAGAATTAGGAAATAAAGTTCAGCTTGTAGGTGATGATTTATTCGTTACTAATACAGAAAGATTAAGGAAAGGGATTATGGAAAAATCTGCTAATTCAATCCTAATAAAGGTAAATCAAATTGGAACATTAACTGAAACTTTGGAAGCTATTGAGTTAGCTAAAATGTCTGGTTTCACAAGTGTTATTAGTCATAGAAGTGGTGAAACTGAAGATACAACAATTGCAGATTTATCTGTTGCCACAAGATCGGGTCAGATCAAGACAGGCTCTTTGAGCAGAAGTGAAAGGATTGCAAAATATAATAGGCTTTTAAAAATCGAGGAGGAATTAGGAAATCAAGCAAGATTCGCTGGAGCTTTAGGTTTAGGTCCCAAAAATATATAGTTTTTTAGCGCTTAAGTTTTTCTAAACGTGAGCCTTTTCTCATACTTAATTGACACTTTATCCAATCAATACTTATTGGTAGTGCAAAAAAAAGTGGCAACAATGCAAAATTATTTTGTTTATTGCTTACTAGTAAAGCAGATGCAATTGATAAGCTTCCTATAAGAATTGAATGGCCTAAAGTTTTTTGAGCAGTAAACATTTTTTTGAATTGCCTATCAGACTCTCCCATTCTTATTTGCAATTGTAAATCGCCCTGCTCTAATCTTTCTAAACTTTCATCTATTCTTTTGGGAATGCCAACAGCTTTAGATCCTAGTTCACCTACTTGCCTTCCAAATTGGTTAATTAAATCGTTGGGAGTTTGATTATTTGAAGTCATAAGTTCTATTAAATAAGGCTTGGTAACTGATACAAGGTTAAACCCTGGATCAAGCATTCTACCAACTCCTTCAAAAGTTGATAAAGCTCTCATCACAAAGATTAAATCTACTGGTAGTTGAAATGGAGTTTCATAAACAAGTTCGTATAAATCTCCAGATAATTTTTCAATAATATTTGGACTAAATGGCGGTGTTAAGGCTTCTTTAAGCATCAATCTGACTAATCTTCTGACTGGTCCTATATCAATATCTTTTGAAATTAGCCCAGCTTTTTGTAATTGACTGACAAGTGATGAGGCGTCTCTTAAAGCAGCAGCCTTAACCATTCCCCCTAATCTTGTTTGAAGATTATTTGAGATATTGCCCATCATTCCAAAATCATAAAATATTAATTTACCTTCATTTGAAACTGCTAGATTCCCTGGATGAGGGTCTGCATGAAAAAAACCATAATTTACTAATTGTTTTAAATAACTGATGGCTCCTATTTCTGCGATTTTTGGTAAATCAATTTCTTGTGATTGTAATTTTTCTAAATCGCTTATTTTTGTTCCTTCTAGATAACTTAAACAAAGGACTTTTTCACTGCTCATATCCCAAATTACTTCAGGAACTGCAACATTTTCATCTTCAAGAAATTGCTGTCTAAATCTTGCTGCATATTGTGCTTCACAATTAAAATCAAGCTCCTTCATGAGAACTTTCCTACACTCTTTGGCAATCTCAACCCAGTTTCTACCTCGACTCCAATTCTTATTTTTTTGCAATAACCCGGCTATTTGCTGCATTATGCCCAAATCGATAATAAACAATTCTTTTAAATTAGGTCTTTGGACTTTAAATACTACTTTCTTACCATCTTTTAAAGTCGCCCTATGGACCTGAGCTAGTGATGCTGATCCAACCGGATCACATATTATTTGATCTATTTCATTAAACTTAGATCCCAGTTCCTCTCTTATAGTTTCTTCAACTTGCGCAAATGAAAAATTAGGAACTTGATCTTGTAATTTAGACAATTCCTGTATCCAGGTATTAGGAATTAAATCAGGCCTTGCTGATAATAATTGTCCAATTTTAATAAATGCTGATCCAAGCTTTATTAATTGATTAGTAAACCACCTAGCTCTTATAATTTGGACCCTACTTTTTTCATTATTCTTAGTTTGGAAAATTGTAAATCTAATATTATCTATCCATAAATTCATTAAAAGCGAAATCAGAGTTATCCAAATAAGAAAGGCCCTATGAAATTTTTTTAAACGATAATTAAGAATGTGATAACTCATTTAATTTGATTATTTATTGTTTTATTAAAGAGATCAATTTGTTTTTTGATACCTTCAATTTCATTTAAAGCTTTTTTTATTTTGGAATCTTGATAAGTATTTGTAGACTCATTTTCTTGAATATTTTCTGCTTTTTCCAGTCTTGATGCTTCTTCGATTATGGATTCTTTTAAACTATCAAATTCTTTTTTGAGAATTTCTGGAGCATCTTGAGCAATATTTGTTGCTTCTTCAATTTTTTCAACCAATATCTCGTTTAATTTTTCGGTTACTTTCTTAATGGCAGCTTTTAAAAGGTAATCAGAGTTGGTCATGAAAAATATAATGTTTCAACGGCAATTGATTTTCGATATGACCTAATAATAGATCAATACAGAACATTTCACGTAACTGATCATTTTGATAATCAATTTTTTATGTTTTTCCTATGTAAGTTTGTTTCTATATTAAGCTTTTTTCTCTTTTTTCTTTTAACTTATATCTATATAAAGGTTCAGGTATTTACTTTAAAAATATCTTCTAACCAAGAACTCATCTAATTAACTACTAAAAAAGGAGTTTTTTAAAATTGGAAATCATTGAGTCAGATGTAGTTATTATCGGAGGAGGTCCGGCCGGATGTACTTGCGCACTTTATACGTCTCGTTCAAATTTAAAGACAGTAATTTTAGATAAAAACCCTTCTGTCGGCGCCTTAGCAATTACTCATCAAATAGCTAACTATCCAGGCGTTCCAGTTGATATAAGTGGAGAGAAATTACTTACTTTAATGAGAGAACAGGCTGTGCAATATGGAACGGACTACAGAAGAGCACAAGTGTTTGGAATAGACACTAGTGGAGAATGGAAAATGGTTTATACACCTGAAGGTACTTTTAAAGCTAGAGCACTTGTACTTGCAAGCGGAGCTATGGGTAGACCTGCATCATTTAAGGGCGAAGCAGATTTTCTTGGCAAAGGAGTAAGTTATTGTGCTACATGTGATGGGGCTTTTTATAAAAATAGAGAAGTTGCCGTTGTTGGAGTCAATAAAGAGGCAATTGAAGAGGCAACTGTTCTAACTAAATTCGCATCAACTGTTCATTGGATTACATCCAGTGATCCTAAATCAGATAATGAAGAAGCTATGGAACTAATGGATAATTCAAATATAAAACATTGGAGTAGAACAAGATTATTGGAAATATTAGGTGATGATATGGGTGTTAATGGGGTTGTTGTAAAAAATAAGCAAGAGGAAAATCCTATTAATTTAAATTTAGATGGAGTGTTTGTCTACATGAGTGGTTCAAAGCCGATTACTGATTTTTTAGGCGATCAAATTGCTTTAAAAGAAGACGGAGGAGTTATTGTCGATGACTTTATGTCTACAAATTCTGATGGAGTATGGGCTATTGGAGACATAAGAAATACACCATTTAAGCAGGCCGTAGTTGCAGCTTCTGATGGATGTATTGCCGCAATGTCAATTGATAGATATTTAAATAGTAGAAAAAATATAAGAGTAGATTGGATTCATTCTTAAAAATAAATATTTTTTCTTAAATTTAGAGGGGTGTTGCTTCAGAAATATAAGCGACTCCTCCGTAATAGCTCAAATCGTCCCTGATGTTATCTCTCATTTTATCTATTAATTCTTGCTCACAAAAAACAATTACATGAGCATTTGCTCCTAATCCTGTAAATTCCATATCTTCAGTCACAACTCTTTCAGGCCCTCTGCCTGTAGCGTGTTTCATAACTGTATATCCAGGAACATTTGCTTTTTCTAATGTTTTAATGATTGCATCTAGTTCTCTTTCACTAAATATTAAGTCTAATCTTTTCATTTTTATAAAGGGGAAAGTGGGATAATAGTATTTACTAAACTCATATATATGGGAATGCCGAGAACTATATTGAATGGGAAAGTTAGACCTAGTGTAGTTGAAATATAATAACTAGATTTAGCTTCTGGAACTGTCATCCTCATCGCTGCAGGAACTGCTAAATAAGAGGCACTTGCACATAAAACCACAAATAAAAGTGCGTTTCCAGGTCCTAAAGATAAAAATCTTGCAACAATAACACCAATAAATGCATTAAATAAAGGCATGAAAATGGCAAATCCAATCAAGAACGAACCCGCATTTTTCAGTCTTGGCAATCTTTGAGCAGCGACTATTCCCATATCTAACAAGAAGAAGCATTCTGCTCCATAGAATAATTGTCCAGTAAAAGGCTCCATTTTTTCAATTCCTGAAGGATTACTGAAAGCAGTGAGAAATCCTACAATCAAGCTTGAGAGCAATAAATAAACTGATCCATTCAAAAGTGATTCGTGTAATATTGCGCTTAGATGCATTTTTCTTGATTTTGGTCTATTTTTGGGAGCTGCAAATTTTACAAGTAATAATCCAACAATTATTGCAGGAGATTCCATTAAAGCTAAGGCGCCAACCATAAAGCCATCAAAAGCTATTTTTTGACTTTCCAAAAAACTTTCTGCGGAAATAAATGTAACAGCGCTAATAGATCCGTATGCTGCTGCTATCGCGGCTGAATTAAAGACATCAAACTTAAATCTTAAAATTAAAAATCCAATCAGAGGGATTACTAGTGACATCAGTATTGCAGCGCTTAAAGTAGGCACTACTTGATTAGTGAAACCACTTTTTTGAATCTCTATGCCTCCTTTAAACCCAATAGCTAAGAGTAAATATAAAGAGAAGAGTTTAGGTAATGGAGCTGGTATTTCTAAATCAGATTTAAAAAGTACTGATATTGCTCCAATCAAAAAGAAAAGAACTGGCGGGGCTAATACATTTTGCAGAATTGGATTTATTTCCATAAATTACTAGGCTATTTCATTTAGAGCAGTTTCTAAAGCTTCTTTTCTCGTTTCAATAATGCCTTCAACTCCAAACTTAGCTAATCTATCCTTTACTTTTTCATTTGCACCAGCAACAAATGCTTTTCTGGAATTATTTTTTGCTTCTTGCATCATGTCCTCTATTGCGAGAGTAGCCGTGACTCCAAGTCTTGGTACATCCGTAATATCTAATATCAAAACCTTATAGTTTCTTACAAGCATCATTCTCTCAGATATACCTTTAGCTGCTCCAAAACTAAGTGGTCCTTTTAGCCTAAACAACATTACTTCTCCTGCACATCTATCTAGAAGTGCTTTTTCATCAGCAGGCAATGCATTTTTTGCTTGATCATCTTTTGATAAAGGATTATCCTCATCCATACCTTCTAGTTGAGTTTCGGTTATTGAATCAATAGTGAGCATATTTGCTATGAATACACCTACTAGAACTGCCCAAATTAAATCCCAAAAAACAGTCATTAAAAGTACTCCGTACATTACTACTGATGTTTTTAAAGATAATTTGTGCGCCCTCCTCAAGAATCCCCAATCAATAATATCTAGGCCTACTTTTATAAGAATTCCTGCTAGCAATGAGGTTGGTATTTGCTCAGCTAAAGGTCCCGCACCAACTAAAACTATCAACAATACAACTGAGTGAACCATACCAGAAATGGGAGTTGATCCTCCAGATTTAACATTTATAACTGTTCTCATGGTTGCTCCTGCTCCAGGTAAACCTGAAAACAGACCTGCTACAGCATTTCCTATCCCTTGACCAATAAGTTCTCTATCGGAATTATGTTTTGTTTGAGAGATATTGTCTGCTACGAGAGATGTCAGTAAGGAATCAATGGCGCCAAGTACTGCTAGGACTAATCCTGCCTTGAAAATAATTGGGAAATATTGATTAAAACTTGGGAAATTTAAAGATGGAACTCCCCTTGGAATTTCTCCAATTCTATCAATAGCTCCGTCTCCAAAAATTAAAATTGATATTGGAGTTACTATCAATAAGGCCAATAGAGGAGAAGGAACCCATTGACTTATTTTTCTAGGAGTTAGAAATACTATACCTAGAGTCATTATTGCCACTCCAATAGCAGCACCATTTGGCTGGAAATTTGAAAATACAGTAGATAAAGATTCGACTACCCCACCACGAGTGCTAATACCTAGTAGTGGTCCAATCTGAAGTGCAATGATTATGACTCCAATACCAGACATAAATCCTGATACAACAGAATATGGAACTAAAGTAATGTATTTTCCAAGTTTTAGAATCCCAAATAATATTTGCAGTAAGCCGCCAATGACTACCGCTGCCATCACTAAAGGTAAAATTTGCCCTGCAGAGAGATCTCTTGGAACCCCCACTGCTGCTAAGCCTGCTACTACGCCAGCAACAGTTACACTCATGGGACCTGTAGGTCCACTAACCTGAGCAGGTGTTCCACCGAACAATGCTGCTAAGAAACCAACTACTACTGCCCCATATAGTCCATAAATTGCTCCGCCAGGTCCTAACGCAGCATTACCAAAAGCAAGAGCGAGAGGTAAAGCCACCACTGCGGCTGTGATCCCTCCAAGAATATCTCCTCTTACATTCTTTAGATGAAATCCATTAATTATTTTCAAAGATACTCTCCTTAAAATAAATACTTAACTAAAAGATATTATCTCTTTATGACGTAAATTTGTGAAAAATGAAGTTTGTGCAAAATATTTTTGTAACTTTTTTCTTTTTTTTAATAAATTTTAGTTACTTTTCCTGAACAAAACTAGTCTCTGATTGATTCATGTGCGAGACAAGCGATTAATGTATTAGATAAATATTTTTCAATTTAATAATATTCAAATGAATTCGATTATTCGTCCAAGAAGATTAAGAAGAACTGAGGCAATTAGAGAAATGGTTAGAGAAAACCATTTGGCGGCATCGGACTTTATCTATCCATTATTTATTCATGAAAAAGATTTCAAAGAGGAAATTTCCGCAATGCCCGGAACTTACAGATGGGATATTAATGGCTTATTAAAGGAGGTTACTAGGGCATGGGAATTGGGAATTAGATGTGTGGTTCTTTTCCCAAAAATTAACGATAGCTTAAAGACTGAAGATGGAGCAGAATGTTTTAATGAGGACGGTTTAATACCTAAAGCTATTCGAATATTAAAAAAAGAGATTCCAGAAATGGCAATAATGACAGATGTTGCCTTGGACCCTTACTCGTGTGATGGACATGATGGCTTAGTTGATGAAACTGGAAAAATATTGAATGATGAAACGATTGAAATTTTAAAAAAACAAGCTTTAACTCAAGCTAGAGCTGGAGCAGATTTTATCGGCCCTAGTGACATGATGGATGGGAGAGTTGGAGCAATTAGGACTGCTCTTGATAATGAAGGATTTAGTGATGTAGGTATCATTAGTTATACAGCTAAATATTCTTCTGCTTATTATGGTCCGTTTAGAACTGCTTTAGATTCGGCTCCTAGAGAAAATAATAAGAAAGTAATTCCAAACAATAAATCTACATATCAAATGGACCCTGCCAATTCAAAAGAGGCTTTAATTGAATCTGCATTGGATCAGTATGAAGGAGCTGATATTTTGATGGTAAAACCAGGAATTTCTTATTTGGATATTGTTTATAGACTAAGCACATTTTCAAATAAGCCCATAGCTGCATACAACGTTAGTGGGGAGTATTCCATGGTAAAGTCTGCTGCCATGAAGAACTGGATTAATGAAAAAGATATTGTTTTAGAGACATTGCTTAGTTTTAAAAGAGCAGGAGCAAAATTAATCCTCACTTATCATGCTTGTGATGCATCTCAATGGTTGCAGGATACTTAAAAACTCATTATTAACAAAAATTTGGTTTATTCTTAGATAAGAAATAAATTAATTGCTTTGTTTTGAAGTTTTCACAAGGTGTAAATAGGATTGGTCACATTGCGCTAAGAGTAGAGAATCTCGAAAGGGCGAAATCTTTTTATATTAAGCTGGGTATGAATTTGGTTTGGGATGATAAAGATTGGTCTTATTTAGAGGCAGGTAAAGGGAAAGATGGACTTGCGTTGTTAGGCCCTAGCTACAAAGCTGCAGGACCTCACTTTGCTTTTCATTTTGAAAATAAAAAAGAAGTGGAAAATATTCAAAATGATTTAAAAAATTCTGGTGTAAAAGTTGGTCCTTTACATGAGCATAGAGATGGAACAGCATCTTTTTATATGAAGGATACTGAAGGAAACTGGCTTGAGATGCTTTATGTTCCTCCAGAAGGGATTCAATCGAATGTTTGATTCTTTTTTTTTGTATGCAAGAGAAAAGTTATTCTAAAAAATCATATTCAGATGACACCTTAGAAGAAGAATCTATAAACCTTTTAGAGTGGGATTCATTAAAAACGCATTTATCTTCATTTGCCTCAACGGAAATGGGTAAACGATCAATTTTAAGTTTTGTTATACCTTCAGAATACGAGGCATCTAAAAGACTTTTGAATGAAACTGTTGAAATTAATGAGCTAGAAAAAAATTTAGATAAATCAATTAGTTTTTCTGGTGTTTTTGATATTAGTAGAAATATTGAAATTTGTTCGAAGGGAGGTGTAATTTCATCTTCTGAATTGTTAGAAATAGCGAAAACAATTGCTGCAGCAAGAAATTTAAAAAAAATGTTATTAGATTTTGAACATAGGCCTTATATTTCATCATTCACAAAAAATTTAATTGACCATCAGAATATTGAAACGATTTTTAAAAAAGGCATTGAATCGAATGGAAGGATTTCAGACAATGCTAGTAATGAACTATCTATTCTTAGAAAAGAATTTTTATCTAAGAAAGTTGAAAGAAAAATATTAGTTGAGAAATTTATTCAAAAGAATTTAGCTTATTTGCAAGATACTACTATTGGAGATCGATATGGAAGGCCTGTTTTAGCAGTGAAAGTTAATTATGTAGATAAATTTAAAGGAATAATTCATGACTCTTCATCTTCAGGAAATACAGTATATTTTGAGCCTGAAAGTGTAGTAACTAAAGGTAATAAGATTGCTTCTTTAGAGGCTAGGATCACAGCAGAAGAATTTAAATTGCTTAAGAAATGGTCTCAGGTTGTTAGTGATAATTCAAAAAATCTTATTGAAATGTCATCCATTTTATTAAGATTAGAAAATGCTCTAACTCGTTCAAGATATTCGAAATGGATTGGAGGGAAAACTCCAACATTTGAGAAAAATCCTATTATTTCTTTAATTGGTTTTTCTCATCCATTATTGATTTGGGAACATAAGAAAAAAGGAGCCCCTGCCCCAGTAGCTGTCGATTTTTATGTAAATAGAAATATTAAGGTTGTAGCCATTACAGGTCCAAATACTGGAGGTAAAACAGCAGCTTTAAAAGGTTTGGGCTTGTCTTTACTTATGGCTAGAGCAGGATTATTGATACCTTCAACTAATAATCCTATTATCCCTTTTTGTCCAAATATATATGTGGATATAGGGGATAATCAATCATTAGAAGAAAATTTATCTACCTTCAGTGGGCATATATCCCGCATAAAAGAGATATTAGATTCACTTCATTATAAGAAAGGATTATCAGTTGTTTTGTTAGATGAGATTGGATCTGGCACAGATCCTCTTGAAGGGAGTGCTCTTGCGATGGCTTTATTAAAAGAATTTGCAAATAAATCTGATATTACCTTGGCAACTACACATTATGGAGATATTAAGGCTTTAAAATATAATGACTCAAGATTTGAAAACGTATCAGTTGCCTTTGATGAGGAATCTTTGAAGCCAAAATATATACTCAACTGGGGTATTCCTGGGAGAAGTAATGCTTTGTCAATTTCAAAGAGAATTGGTCTCGATGAAAGCATACTAAATGAAGCTGCAAATTATCTAAAGCCAAAAGAAGTTGACAACATTAACAATATTATTAAAGGACTTGAGGAAGAGAGGATTAAACAACAAAATTCTGCAGAAGCTGCTGCAGAATTGATTGCAAGGACTGAAATATTACATGATGAACTGAAGAGAAATTATGAATATCAAAAAATAAATGCTCAAAAAATCCAGGAAATTGAAAGGTCTAAATTATCAAAACATATTATATCTGCTAAAAAAGAGGTGATAGATTTGATTAAAAAATTAAGAGATAAAAATGTTAATGGAGAGGATACGAGAATTATTGGAAAAAGATTAAAGGAAATTGAGACGGAACATTTAACCCAAAAAAAATCTGAAAAGTCAATATCATGGAACCCTCAGGTAGGCGATTTTGTAAAGATTAAAAGTCTAAATAGTACGGGACAAATTGTAGATTTAGATAAAAAAGGTGGTTTTTATGAAATTAAATGTGGTTCATTTAGAAGCACATTATCTGTAAATGACTTTGAAGGTATTAATGGAGAAAAGCCTAATTTCAAAAGGTCAAAAATTGAGATCAACTCTACAAGAGAAGATTTTTCTTTTTCTAAAATTAGAACGAGTAAAAATACAATTGACGTAAGAGGGTTAAGAGTTCATGAAGCCGAAATAATTATTGAAGAGAAAATTAGAAAATTTCATGGACCGTTATGGATTGTTCATGGAATTGGCACAGGGAAATTAAAGAAAGGACTAAGAAATTGGTTATCAGGTTTAAATTATGTTGATAAGATTGAAGATGCAGCCAACAATGAGGGTGGTCCTGGTTGCAGTATTGCGTGGATAAAATAAAATTTAAAATACCTAGAAAACAATTTAATAAACGTATTAAGTGCAATTTATTGATCAAGCCAACATTATTCTTAAAGCTGGAAAAGGTGGAAATGGAATAGTTTCATTTAGAAGAGAAAAATTCGTTCCTGCTGGAGGACCTTCAGGGGGAAATGGTGGCAGAGGGGGTTCAGTTATTTTGATGGCTGATAATAATCTTCAAACATTATTAGATTTCAAATTCAAACGTGAAATAATTGCTGAAGATGGATGCAAAGGAGGTCCTAATAAGAGATCAGGTGCTTCAGGTGAAGATACAATCCTTAAAGTACCCTGCGGTACAGAAATAAGGGATATTAAAACAGGTATTATTTTAGGAGACTTAACTAAACATAAACAGAGTTTAACTATTGCCATTGGTGGAAGAGGTGGACATGGTAATGCTTACTATTTAAGTAATCAGAATAGAGCTCCAGAATCATTCACTGAAGGGCAAGATGGTGAGCTATGGGAGGTTCAATTAGAACTAAAACTTCTTGCAGAGGTTGGGATTATAGGTCTTCCAAATGCTGGAAAAAGTACCTTGATTTCTGTTGTATCATCTGCCAGTCCAAAAATCGCAAATTATCCTTTCACAACTCTAATACCTAACCTAGGTGTAGTAAGAAAAATTGATGGGAATGGTTGTCTTTTTGCGGATATTCCTGGATTAATATCAGGGGCAGCTGATGGAGTAGGTTTAGGCCATGATTTTTTAAGGCATATCCAAAGAACGAAGATACTTGTTCATTTAATTGATGCAATTGCAGAAAATCCTTTACATGATTTTGAGATAATTGAGCAGGAATTAAAAAAATATGGAAAAGGTCTTTTAGATAAGGAGAGGATAATAGTATTGAATAAAATGGAGCTGGTAGATGATGATTATTTGGAAATAATTTCAAAAAAGTTAGAAGATTTATCTAAAAAGAAAGTTTTAGTTATTTCTTCATCTTTAAAAAAAGGTTTATCTTCACTGCTTTCTGAAGTATGGAAAAGGATCTAACTTAAATTTAAAATTTTTTTGTAAAAAAAACACTTGATTTAATAATGAAAATTAGTCATAAATAAGATACATCTTTAAACACAATATGAATTTCTATACTTGCTTTGATCAACAAGGAAAAATAATAGCTAGATGTCAAACCATTCAAGATATTGAGGTTTTGAAGAAAATGGGAAGACCAATAGTAGAAGTCAAGGAAATGAAAAATGAAGAGTCGGTTGTATGTTCACTAACAGGAAGTCCATCCGACTTTAATCGAGATTACTAATAGAATTAATAAATAAAAAAAGGGCTCTAAAGCCCTTTTTTTATTGTGCATTATTTATCGAAAGAAAAATTAATCATCATAAACAAGACATTCTGGTTCATCCGGGTTGGCATCGCAGAATAGTTCCAAAGCATTAGGGTCATGTTTATCATCTGGATGATGATCTTTATACTCTTCGAGTTCTTTTAGCTCTTCAGTTAAATGTCTGACCTTTGGAAGATTGCCCTCTGCTTTTGCAGATTCGATTTCCGATTGATCTTTTTGGATGTGTTCGTCAATGGATTTCATTTTAAGCTTTTCGTACTTTAGTAGACATACATAACATAGTTAATTTCTAATGAAATTGCATTATCTATGAACTAAATAAGTGTTCATTACAACATCATTTTTTTTTGAAATTGATTTATTTATTTTTTTAGGTCTCTACTTTGATTATTTCCTTTAGCGGTGGTAAAACTGGGATTATTTGATTTGGGTTTAAAGGGAATAAAGCTTTGTAGTAATCTTTTTTCCATTCATTGTCGAAGCATGTCCTATTTACGTTAGATAATTTAAAGAATTTTAATCTCCATTCAATAATCTTTTCAAAACTTGATAGTTCTTGTTCAGTACATTTGAAAAGTTTGCTATATATCAATTCCCATCTTATAAGCGTTGGGAAAAGGTAAATATCTGCGTAGGTTAAATCTTCTCCAAATATCCAGTCCCCTTTATTTTTCTTTAGTAAATTTTCAATTTCATTTATAGCTGCGAAAAGATTTTTACTTGCTTTTTCGTAAGCTGACTGGTTTCTGGCAAAACCACATTTATATACGCCATCATTAATGCTGTTATTAATTAAATCTAAAAATTTTTGATTACCGTCTTTAATACTTAATGCCTGATATTTCGATTCACTTTTTATTGAATTGAGTAGTCTAATAATATGTGAACTTTCATTAGACAGAATATTTACTTCATCTTTTACAAAGCTAATTAAAAGAGGTAATGTCGCTCTAAAAATAATCTTTTTATTAGCCTTTTTGTAAAGGTCTGAAAGTCTTATACATCCCTTAATCTTTGTATTGAAAATCCATTCGCCATGCTCAATATCTGCCTTTAAAAAAATTACTTTAACTTTTTTAAATAAATCTTTTATTTCGTGTACGAGTAAAGTTCTTTGACACCATGGACAAGAATGACCTACTAATAAATAAATTTGTCCATTTTCATTATTAATATCGTATTCACTATTAATAGTTATACCTTTAGGCCTTTTATAATTACCATGTAAATCTGATGGCGCGAAGCCATTCATTAATTGGGTCCAAAACCAAAACCAGAATTTTCTGGAGGCCTTTATAAGGTATTTATTTTGCATAAAATTTTATTTTTAAAGAAAAAATGACTGTTCAAAGAATACTTATCGTTTCAGGCACTCATGGGAATGAAATTAATCCTGTTTGGGCTGTTAAGCAATTTAATAGAAAGGAAAATAGTTTAAATAATGGTATTGAGTATGAGTACATCATAGGGAATCCTGCTGCCTATGAAAAAGGTTGCAGATATATAGATGTAGATTTAAATAGATCTTTTAAAGAAAGTGAGAATTTTGATCAACACAAGAATAGCTTTTATGAAACTAATAGAGCCAATTTTTTATTAGATGAATTTGGAATTGACGGATCTAAACCCTGTCAAATTGCAATCGATTTGCACACTACTACTGCAAATATGGGAACAAGCATTGTTATGTATGGGAGGAGATCCAAAGATTTTTGTTTAGCTGCATTATTGCAGAACAAATTTGGATTGCCTATTTATTTACACGAAAAAGATAAAGCCCAAACAGGCTTTCTTGTAGAAGCTTGGCCATGTGGTTTAGTTATTGAAATAGGAGCTGTCGCACAAAATTTTTATGATCAAAACATTATAAATAGATTCTCTCTAATAATTAGCTCCCTAAGGGAAGAGATAGATAAATTAAAAAATAAACTTATAGAACTTCCAAAGGAATTAGTGGTTCACGTTCATCAAGGGAGTATAGATTATCCAAGAGATGAAAAGGGAGATATTGATGGCATAATTCATCCTGAGAGAATAAACCAAGATTGGAAAATGATTAAAAAAGGAGATCCATTATTTCTGGATAGCCAAGGACTAATCCACAAATATGAAAGGGACCAATTGATTTGGCCTGTTTTTATTGGAGAAGTTGCTTATAAGGAAAAAAAAATTGCCATGAGCTACACAAAAAAAGAAGTGATTTGTTCCAAAAAACAATGGGTTAAAGAGTTTGAAAGTTTTTAAATTAAGAAACCGGAACAATAAATCATTGAAATCTAATAAGTATTTTTTATTTTATAGATAAGTTTATTTAATATTTAAAACTTTTATTTTTTTTCTAATTTTTAAAACTTAAAAATCTAAATTCTTTCGCTCCAATAAATAACAGCTCCAAAAGCCTCTAATTGCAGTCTTCTATGCTTTGCCTCTCTTAAGGAAACCACCTCTCTAGATCTTTTTCCGTTAAGAAGCCATTCGATTATTACCAAGTTGAATCCTCAATAACAAAGAAAATCTTAAGACATGGAAGTTCTTTTCTCCTGTTTTCCAAAAAATAAGTTTACTTAAAGAAAAAATATTTACACATTTTTAGCGATTTTGGTCTAAAATCTTCGAAGCGGAATAATTTTCCGTTTTTATTTACTCGTCTCACTTTAGAGACATACTTTACGAACTCATGACAACTATTCAGCAGCAGCGTTCTTCGCTGTTAAAAGGTTGGCCACAGTTTTGTGAGTGGGTAACATCAACTAACAACAGAATTTATGTTGGTTGGTTCGGCGTCTTAATGATTCCATGCCTTCTTACAGCAGCGGCTTGCTTCATCGTTGCATTCATCGCAGCACCACCAGTAGACATCGACGGAATTAGAGAGCCAGTTGCTGGTTCATTCCTATATGGAAACAACATCATCTCAGGTGCAGTTGTTCCTTCATCTAACGCTATTGGTCTACACTTCTACCCAATTTGGGAAGCAGCTACTGTAGATGAGTGGTTATACAACGGTGGTCCTTACCAACTTGTAATTTTCCACTTCCTAATCGGTATCTCAGCATACATGGGAAGACAGTGGGAGCTTTCATACCGTTTAGGTATGCGTCCTTGGATCTGTGTTGCATATTCTGCACCAGTTTCAGCAGCTTTCGCAGTATTCCTTGTATACCCATTCGGTCAAGGTTCATTCTCTGACGGAATGCCTCTAGGTATCTCTGGAACATTCAACTTCATGTTTGTTTTCCAGGCAGAGCACAACATTCTTATGCACCCATTCCACATGGCTGGTGTTGCTGGTATGTTCGGAGGATCTTTATTCTCAGCTATGCACGGTTCACTTGTTACTTCATCTCTAATCAGAGAAACAACTGAGACAGAATCTCAGAACTATGGTTACAAGTTCGGACAAGAAGAAGAAACATACAACATCGTTGCAGCTCATGGCTACTTCGGTCGTTTGATCTTCCAATATGCAAGTTTCAACAACAGCAGAAGTCTTCACTTCTTCCTAGCTGTATTCCCAGTTGTTTGTGTATGGTTAACTTCAATGGGTATCTGCACAATGGCATTCAACCTTAACGGTTTCAACTTCAACCAGTCAGTTGTTGATGCAAACGGTAAGATTGTTCCTACATGGGGTGACGTTCTTAACAGAGCAAACCTAGGTATGGAAGTAATGCACGAGCGTAACGCTCACAACTTCCCACTTGATCTAGCAGCAGCTGAGTCTACAACAGTAGCTCTTTCAGCTCCAGCTATCGGTTAAGCTTAAAGTTCTTAAACTTATAAGCCCCCTTTTGGGGGCTTTTTTTTGTTTAATTTTCAATTGGTTTCATATAATGTTTATATATAGATAAAACATTTGATATTTCTATGAGTAGTAGTTTTGGAAAAATTTTTCGTGTTAGTACTTTTGGAGAATCACATGGTGGTGCAGTAGGAGTTATCCTTGATGGATGTCCTCCTAAGTTAGAAATAGATATAAGAATGATACAAAATGAATTAGATAGGCGCAGACCTGGCCAAAGTGACATTACAACACCCAGAAATGAAGAAGATAAAATTGAAATATTAAGTGGGATAAAGGAAGGGTTAACACTTGGAACTCCAATAGCAATGTTGGTAAGAAATAAGGATCAAAGACCAGGAGATTATAATAATTTGGAGCAGGTATTTAGACCTTCTCATGCAGATGGTACATATCATCTGAAATATGGAATTCAGGCAAGTTCTGGCGGTGGAAGAGCCTCTGCTAGAGAAACAATTGGGAGAGTAGCTGCTGGTGCTGTAGCAAAACAATTATTAAAAACCTTCTGTAACACTGAAATACTATCTTGGGTAAAGCGTATACATGATATTGATTCTGATATAAATAAAGAGAAAATTTCTCTCAAAAAAATTGATTCTAATATTGTTAGATGTCCTGATGTAAGGGTATCAACAGAAATGATCCAGAGAATTAAGGAATTAAAGCGCCAAGGAGACTCTTGCGGTGGTGTTATTGAATGTCTAGTAAGAAATGTTCCCTCTGGTCTTGGAATGCCTGTTTTTGATAAATTAGAAGCTGATTTAGCAAAGGCTTTGATGTCTTTGCCTGCTACGAAAGGCTTTGAAATAGGTTCAGGTTTCTCTGGAACTTATTTAAAAGGAAGCGAACATAATGATGCCTTCATCAAGTCTGATGATATAAGTAAGTTAAGAACAACATCAAACAATTCAGGAGGTATACAAGGCGGAATAAGTAATGGTGAAAATATCGAGATGAAGATAGCTTTTAAACCTACAGCAACCATCGGGAAAGAACAGAAAACAGTAAATGCTGAAGGTAAAGAAGTACTTATGAAAGCAAAAGGGAGACACGATCCATGCGTTCTACCAAGAGCAGTTCCCATGGTTGATGCTATGGTAGCTTTAGTACTTGCTGATCATTTGCTTCTAAATCATGCTCAATGTGACTTAATAAATAAGA
This sequence comes from Prochlorococcus marinus XMU1405, assembly GCF_017696275.1. Lineage (NCBI taxonomy): Bacteria > Bacillati > Cyanobacteriota > Cyanophyceae > Synechococcales > Prochlorococcaceae > Prochlorococcus > Prochlorococcus marinus. The sequence goes on from NZ_JAAORF010000001.1 coordinate 222,295, forward strand.
AGTAGTTTTGTTGAATAAATTATATTTATCCTTAACTTAATTATTTTTAAGCCATTCATATATTTTTGGATCAAATTTTTTATTTTTGATAGCTTTATCTCCAATTACAACTGCTTTATACCCTAAAGATTTATAAGTTTTTAAATCATTGATTGATAGTCCTCCAGCCGCAATGAAATCAATATTTTTATAGTTGAGTATATTTATCGAACTATCTTTACTTTGTATTGGGTAAATTTTGATAATGTTGCAATTTAAATCTATCGCTTCCTTAAGATTTTTTAAATTATTAATTCCAGGAATTAATAAATAATTTTTTGACTGCGCATAATTGAAAAGATCTTTATCCCAAAATTTCATCATCGAAAAATTTAATCCAATTTTTAAAGAATCTTCTAATGATTGCTTATTAACTATGGAGGCAGAGCCTAAATTAATTCTTGGATATTTAATTTTGATATCGGATACAAAATCGAACCAATTTTCGTTATTAGACCAACTTATTTCAATATTCTTTAATCCTAATTTTATTAAGTTTTCTAATTCTTCAAACAATGAATTTCTTATAGAGGTATTTGAGTAAATATTATCATCAGGTTTTATAAGTAAAAAAAAAGACTCAATTTTCAGGTACTCCGAAAAAGAATCTTCTTTATTATTCATTAAATATTTAAATTCCGCGTTAAATATAGTTTGCGACTTTTACTTCTGAGCGGTTGAGCAAGTCTTGGATATCTTCAGTATCTATAGTTTCTCTTTCAATTAGCATTTGAGCCATTTCGTCAAGAACAGTTCTATTGTCTGTTAAAACTTTTGTAGCTCTCTTGTAGGCAACATCAACAAGTTCTGAAACCTCTACATCAATTGTTGCGGCTGTGTCTTCAGAGAAGTCTCTTGTAGAACTCATATCTCTTCCGAGAAACATTCCACCTTGAGATTGACCTAGAGCGACTGGACCTATTTTGTCACTCATACCAAATTTAGTGATCATTTGTCTTGCTACATTGGCAACTTGTTGTAAATCATTTGAAGCTCCGGTTGTTACCTCTTCTTCGCCATAGACTATTTCTTCAGCAACTCTTCCACCAAGAGCTACAGCCATTTGATTTTGAAGGTAAGAACGAGAGTAAAGACCAGATTCCATCCTTTCTTCACTTGGAGTGAAGAAGGTTAAACCTCCAGCTTGACCTCTTGGAATTATTGAAACTTTTGCTACGGGATCATAATCAGGCATTAATGCTCCAACGAGTGCATGACCAGCTTCGTGATAAGCAACTAATTCTTTTTTCTTATCACTGATAACTCTATCTTTCTTTTCAGGGCCTGCCATAACTCTTTCAATGGCATCACCGACTTCATCGTTACTTACTTTATCTAAATCTTTTCTAGCTGCTAGTATTGCTGCTTCATTTAAAAGATTAGCTAAATCTGCACCGGTAAAACCAGGTGTTCTCCTAGCAACTTTATCTAAATCAACGTCTTTTGAAAGGGTTTTATCTTTCGCATGAACATTTAATATCTGCAATCTTCCAGCATAATCTGGTCTATCAACTGTTACCTGTCTATCGAATCTTCCTGGACGCATTAAAGCTGAATCTAAAACATCTGGTCTGTTGGTGGCAGCAACTATTATTATTCCTGAATTACCTTCAAAACCATCCATTTCGGTTAGGAGTTGATTTAATGTTTGTTCTCTTTCATCATTTCCTCCTCCCATACCAGCACCTCTTTGTCTTCCAACTGCATCTATTTCGTCGATGAACACAATGCAAGGAGCATTCTTTTTAGCTTGTTCAAAAAGATCTCTAACTCTGCTAGCTCCAACTCCTACAAACATCTCTACAAATTCTGAGCCAGATATTGAGAAAAAAGGTACACCTGCTTCTCCAGCTACTGCTTTTGCTAGCAATGTTTTTCCTGTACCAGGAGGGCCAACAAGAAGAACTCCTTTAGGAATTTTTGCTCCTACTGCAGTAAATCTATCTGGGCTCTTGAGAAAATCTACAACTTCTGTGAGTTCTAATTTTGCACCTTCAACACCAGCAACATCTGAAAAGGTTACTTGTGTAGATGGTTCCATTTGCAGTCTAGCTTTGCTTTTGCCAAAACTCATGGCAGGATTACCACCTCCAGCATTACCACTTTGAGATCTTCTGAAAAGAAAAAATAGGCCTCCAATTAAAAGTACTGGGAAAATTAAGCTACTTAAAGCCTGTTGCCAAGGATTGGCTAATTTTGTAGGAGTTACAGCTATATCTACATTATTCTCAGTCAGTATTTTTAATAAATCTTTGTCAGGTGCTAAATTGACCTCAGACCTGCTCCCATCATTTTCAACAACTTGGGCTGTGGCATTATCTGGAGATATAAGGACTCTGCTGATTTCTTTATCTTGTACTGCCTCTATAAAATCACTATATCTTAGGGTCTTTGTAGAACTTTCAGTACTTGGTTTATCAAAAACTGAAGTACCAATGAAAATTACAGTAATAACAGCTAGGACATAAAGTCCTACGTTTCTCCAACGTTTGTTCACGATAAAAAATCTTTAATAAATCTATAATACTAATAATAAAACAATATTAAGAGCGTCTTAGAACATCTACTACACTTTTGAATGCAAACCATTCAGGAATTGGTTCGCCATTCCTCAATTTCTTTCTAAATTCAGTACCACTAAGTTTCATAATTTCATAATTAAATTCTTTAGCTTCTTCAGCTGTTATATATCCTTTTTCCTTCGTATAAACTAAATTTTTTGAAGGAACAGTTTGCATCATCAATTCATCTGCACACTTATTCGCAAAATTCTGGGCGTCATATGGACCATAAAAATCTTCCCCAGTTGATGACGACTTACAACCAGCCATATCTCTACCAATAATAAAGTGGGTGCAACCATAATTTCTTCTGATTATCATATGTTGAAGAGCTTCTCTTGGCCCTGCCATATGCATTGAATAAGGTAAAAAAGCCCATTTTATTCTTTTATCAGATATTTCCTCTTCTAATTCTTTATAGGTCAAATATCTAACTTTTCCAGGAATATCATCTTGTTGAGTTGGCCCACAAGTTGGATGAACTAAAACAACTGATTTAGAGGAGACATTATCTGAAAGTAAGGCATTAGTAAATAATTCATAATGTGCTCTATGAATTGGATTTCTGCATTGAAATGCAACTACATCATGATTTGATGGCAGTGTAGATCTAACCTCTTCTGGGGTTTTGCAGGGAAATTCTCTAATTGGCAGTTCGAAACCATACACTCTTCCTCCTATGTAAAATCTCCCTCTCTCATTAAAAATCATCTTAACAGCAGGGTGATCTAAAGAATTAGTACCATAACAAAGTTTAGCTTCTAAGGATTTGTCAGGCTCCCATTTAGAGCTAACTTCTAAAACTGCTATTTTTTGTTTTTTATAAGTAAGCAATATTGTCTCTCCAGCTTTTACTTTTTCATTATTTGAATCAAATACAATAGGCAAGCCAAAAAGCAACCCGTTTGTATTTCTATTATTTTTAATTACAGAATTGTAGTTATTTTCATCCATAAAACCTTCCAATGGAGAAAAAGCTCCAACCATCAAAAGTTCAACATCGCATGCATTTCTCTCGCTACATTCAAACTCATAAGTTGCTTTAGAGATAAGATCATTTTTAAGGTTTTTATCTTTGATAATTAAATTTTTTAGTTCTCCTCCATAAGGCGGTATTAGTCCATTAGTATCTGTTTTAGTTTTTTGTTGTAATTCCATTTTTTTAGTTAATATAGAAAAATTTTGAAAAAAAAAGAGGGGTTTAACCCTCTTTTTCTCTTAAGTAGGATCTATGCCTTTCTTCCGTAAAGCTCCCCAATTATTTTTACATCAAGTGGATCCTTTGAACCCATATCTGTATCTGAAGGTTGGATAGCTTCAAAAGTACCAGCAAATTCGTCTGTGTCTGAATCTACATTGTTGATTGAAAGAGTAATAACGCCAGTACCGTTTACATCAACTTTAATATTTTCTTTTGCAAGTTCTTCGTCATCTCCTCCTAATGCAACTAAACCTTGAGCATATTCAACACCAGTATTTTTAGCTCTTGCCTTAGGATCTAGAAAGTCACCAGTTCTGTAGTTAGGTGTAAATGTTGAACCACTAACCTCAGTGCCTGGCTCAATAGATGAAGGTAAATCAGCTGTAAGATCTTTTGCTGAGAATGCAAATGGCACCTCTAAACCACCAGGAGTTAATACAGTAATAAGTTGAAAATCAATACCACCCTTTTCAGTGAAAGTTCCTGAATCTATATCTCCATAAACTTCTGTCACTGTGGTGTTATTTCTAGGACTAATAATTTTTGTAGAAACAAATTCTGCAGCTTTTCGTTTTGTCCCTGGCACTTTCACATAAACTTCTGTTGGATGCATGCATATTCCTTTAAGGCTATCTCCATTTCCTAGAGATATTGATCCGACAAGAGATGAGTCTAATGATGGGCAATCATTAGCTTTTCCTGTGTTAACAACATCTGTGAATTGTGCATTTCCTCTTTCAGAAAAAGCAAAAGTATTAGCAGGTACGAAAGCAAAAGTTATACAAATTGAAATAACAAAAGCTAAGAAAGAACGAATTCTCATAATTAAAGTTGCAGTAAATTTCTGTGAGGATAGATTAAAGGTCATCTAATAAGTTCAGTACGGATATTACAAGGGAAAGGACCATAAAAGATAGAACTATTAAATCCTCGAAACAACCCGTAGCTTTTTAGATTTTAAAAAACTGGAATTATTTTAAGCTATCACATTATTTTTAATGATTAAGATTACAAAAAAATACAAATTAAAAATTTTTTTTTATTTTTTTAATGAAATAATTTGGGTTATTAATTTATTTGCTAAATCAATTTTCGATGTTTTGTTAATGTAGTGTTCTGTATTATTAGTATCAAATAGCCAACCTTCATTTTGTGCCAAAAAGCCAAATCCTTGGCCTTCAAGATCAATTGGATTTGCAAATAGGTAATCACAACCCTTTCGGATAATCTTTTCTTTAATTGTCATTCGTGCTTCTTCGATAGATCCTGTAAAAGCACAAAAGCCTACAAAAACTTGGTTATCCTTTTTTGATTTACTAATTGTTTTTAAAATATCTGGAACTAGCTCAAAGTTTTGATTCAAATGAGCATTAATTTGATTTTTCGGAATTTTAGCTGAAGTATCGCAGGTTATCTTGAAATCAGATACTGCTGCATTCATGAAAAAATAATCGCAATTTGATATTTCTTTATTAATTGCCCTTATTAAATCAACACTAGTTTCAATTTCATATCTTTTTATTCCATCAGTAAGATTCTTATCGATTTTCAGAGGCCCATGAACATATTTTACTTTTGCTCCTCTGAACTTCGCTACTTGAGAAAGAAGTAGGCCCATAGCTCCAGAACTTTTGTTAGTAATGTGTCTTGCCGCATCAATTTTCTCTGAGGTACAACCTCCAGTTATTAAAATTTTTTTGTTAAGTAAATCTTTGCGATATTCATTTTGTTTGTGTGAAGCTATAAATTCAAGAGCTAATTGGATTAGATCATTTGGAGGTATCTTACCAATGCCAATAGCATCACATGCTAAGAGTCCTTCACTTGGTTGCAAAGTCAAAACATTTTCGTAATTCTGTAAATTCTCATAATTTTTTTTGACAGCTTTATTTAGCCACATTTGTGTATTCATTGCTGGTGCAACAATAATTGGCTTTATATTCGCTATTAAGATGCTTGGGATCAATCCCTCAGCATTTCCAGTTACCCATTTTGCTAATGTTGTCGCTGTTAAAGGGGCGATGATTAATATATCAGCCCAATTACTTAGTTCTACGTGAAGAGGTGTTGATTGACTGTCAGACCATTGATCATTTTCTAAAATGCACGGGTTTCTACTTAAAATAGAAAGAGAAAGAGGTTTTATTAATTTTTCTGCATTTTTTGATAAGACGCATCTTATTTCATAATTTTCTTTAGCTAACTGGCTAACTAATAACGGAATTCTTACAGCTGCAATACTCCCAGTTATTAGTAAAAGAACCTTTAATTTGGTATCTTTACTTTTAGTTTTCATCGAAAGGTTCCTGATCGAGTAGATGGGTATAATTAGTTGTTAATTCAGGTCTATTGATTGCAAGAGCCCTAAGTAAATGCCAGTCTTTTAAACCATCAAATGGAGTATTATAATTATCTTCCTCTAATCTATTAGCAAGCTCAAGGGTCATTTCTTCATCAAAAGAAATTAGTAGTTCCTCACTTATTTTATTTTCAGAAATGAATTTCATATTCATTAAAGTCAATATATTCTAATAATAAAGCCTCAAGTAATTATTTAAAATTGATATAAGAATTAAGTACATATTTTCAAGAATATGATAATTTTTAATTTTCCTAATCTTTTCAAATTATTGTTAGGTCATTTATCTTCATTCTCAGTCATAAATATGCAAACTCTACTTTTCAAAAATATTCTTTCTTAAAATATCTATAAAAAATTTATATCATGTCGCAAACCAAAAGAGAGCAAGTCATTAGTCACATTCGCTATTTAAGGCAAGAGCTCAGAGATATGCATTTAGGAATAAAAGAAGATGACTTTTTCCCTGATCCAGGCGAATTAAGAGGATTACTGGCTCAGTTGGAAGCATTACTTGAATTAATAGAAAAAAATACTAAAGTTCAATCAAATTCTGAAGCGGCTTAGTTTAATTAAAAATGGTCGTTAAACCTCAAAAGACAAAATTTCAGCTAAAAATTGTTGAAAATATTCAGACATTAAGTATTTGGGCTAATAATCCATGGCGAAGATATTCAATATCATTGATTACACTTTTAATTGGCTACTTTTTTGGAAGTTCTCTTGGTATGGTAAGTGCCGTTGTGGAACTCATGGATCCTGTAGCCGCTTTTTTATCAGTAGTTTTTATTGAGTTTTTAATAGTTCTAAGAAGAAATTTTAGATTTGAGAGGAAAAAGAAGTTTTTAGTACTTTTATTAGATTCTTTAAGATTGGGATTATTTTATGGTTTCTTTACTGAAAGTCTTAAGTTGCTATAAATTTACTTGTTGTGTTTTTGTAATAGATAAAGCAAAGCCATTCTTATAGGGATACCATTTGCAACTTGATTATTAATTAAGCAATTAGGATATTGATCTACCACTTTGCTACTTATTTCAATATCTCTGTTAATGGGACCAGGATGTAGAACAGGAATTTCTTTATTATTTAAAGATAATTTTTCTGGGGTTAGGCCATAATCAATACTATATGAATCAATGCTACTTAGTAAGTTTTCCATCATTCTCTCTTTCTGGAGTCTTAAAACAATAATCGCATCTGCAATTTTTATTGATTCCTCTAATGATCTAGAAATTGTTATTGAACCTCTTGATTTAATAGGATCTTCTGTTTGATTTGGCGCGGGGGTTTTTAAAAAATTGATAAATTCATAAGGTATTAATGTCTTAGGACCACATAAGATTATATCGGCGCCGAATGCACTCAAAGCCCAAAGATTTGACCTGGCAACCCTTGAATGATTAACGTCTCCAATTATTAAAATTTTTTTGGAATTTAAAACCTCTGGATTCAGTGTTTTTTGGGAAAAGAATTTTATCAATGTATAGATGTCAAGCAATCCTTGGCTGGGGTGACTATGTAATCCATCACCCGCATTAAGAACCGAAGTCTTAGAATTTATTGCATCAAGTTTTTTTGCGATCTCAAAGGTTATGTAACTTGATGAATGTCTGATAACTAATGTATCCGCCCCCATAGCAGAATAAGTTATGGCTGTATCAATTATTGTTTCGCCTTTTGTTAAAGAGCTGGAAGATGGCGCAAACGTTTGGACATCAGCAGAAAGTCTTTTTGCTGCAAGCTCAAAACTATTTTTTGTTCTTGTACTAGCTTCAAAAAATAAAGAAGTTACCAAAGTCCCTTGTAAGGCAGGTATCTTTTTTGTTCCTGCATTCTTTAGTGCATCAAATCTATTAGCTAATTCAAATACTGTCTCATAATCTTTAATTGAAAAATTAGCTAGTGTGTGGATATGTTTATGAGGCCAAATTTGCATTACGCTTAAAAAGATAAATGATTATTGAAATTTAGGTGTTCTATCACCTTTTAATCTTTTACTTACACTCCTACTATTTTTGAGATACCAACGCCATTTTATATTTTTTGCCTTTGATATGCCAATTCTCGTAGTTTGAATAAGATCTTTTTCTTCTAGAGTGAAGTCTCGTGGATAAATCCATAAAGATTTGTTATTAAGAACTTCAAGTGAGTTAAATGAAATGTCTACACTAAATGTTTTAGTTACTAGGCCAGGTCCAGAAGCTAATCTTTCATTCTTATTAGAGATAAAAACTGATCTTATCAAAACACCACTCGCAAAATTTTCTTTATCAGTAACTATGTTTAAACAATGATGAATGCCATAAGATTTGTAAATATAAAATGTGCCAGGTTTGCCAAATAATGATTTGTTTGATTCAGTCATTTTGCGGTAGCCATGACATGCCTCTTCTTCCTGTGAATAAGCTTCAGTTTCAACAATAACTCCTTTAACTTGATCTATCTCATTATTTTTTTTTATGAGGTGACATCCTATTAAATCAGGAGCTACAAGTTTAGAGTGCCGATAAAAAAAATTTTTTGGAAATAATTCTTCTTCTATTTTTAAATATCTATCTAATAACATATTTAGCTGATAAAAATAATTAAGGCTATTAATTGATATTGATTTTCAAAAAGATGTGATTATTTTTCAAATTATTTGAAATTCAAAGGATATGTAAATAAGTTGTTGCTAATAAACTATTATTTAAAGAAGAAAGATATTAAAGGTATGACAAAAATAACTCAAAAGGAAGTTAAAAAAGTTGCTCATTTAGCGAGATTAGAACTTAACGAGAATGAAATTACTAATCATGCAGAACAATTAGAAAAGATATTGGATTATATAAGACAACTTGAAAAAATTGATACGGATGATGTCCCCTGTACAACGAGAGCTATAGAGGTTGTAAATGTATTTAGAAAAGATGAAAAGAAAAATTCTGATTGCAATCAAGAACTATTAGATTTGGGTCCATCGAGAGAAGAAAAATATTTTAAAGTACCAAAAATTATTAATGAATGAGTAATTTAGTTGCTTCCAATAAATGTTTTGTTGACTATCTTTAATAAAAACTTTTTTATTTTAAAGCCTGGATATAAATTAATGATTTTTCTTATTTTCCCCCTTTTTTTGCTGTGACTCCTTACACCTATTAATAAATCATAAATAAAGTTAAAAATGTCTTCTTTACTTTCGAATATTCCAACCCTTTGAGGGGAGCCTTTTGTATCCAATAAAGGTTTAGTTTTTTCATAAGCTATTTTGTATTCAAACCAAGGAATCGAAGGCCAAAGATGATGAATGAGATGGTAATTTTGTCCCATTATTAATAAATTCATAAATTTGCTTGGATAAACTCTAGAGTTTATCCATTTATTTCTTGATCGAAATGGTCTATGAGGTAAATAATCAAAAAATATTCCTAGAGTAACACCTACCATTAATGCTGGGCCAAACCATAAATTATAAATTAAATTCATAAAGTCAAATTTCAAACCTGCCAAAATAATTGTTATGAATATGGATCTTTCGATTCCCCATTGTAGTAGTTCATATCTTCGCCAGAGTTTTCTTTGAAAGAAAAACACCTCATGATAAAAAAATCTTGGAGCAATTAGCCAAATTGGACCAAAAGTACTGACAATATGATCTGGATCGTTTTTGGGGTGATTTACGTGAATATGATGTTGTAAATGTACTCTCGTAAAAACTGGGAAGCTAAACCCTAATAGAATAGCTGAGCCATGGCCCATTGCTTGGTTTATCCAAGGAACTGGATGAGCAGCTTTATGACAGGCATCATGAATAACAGTACCTTCAATATGTAAAGCTAAAAAAGCAGTGGCTACAAGTAAAGGTAAAGGCCAAACACCTCTATACCATTGCCATATGCTAAGAAAAGCAAGAAAATAACCGCCAAAAAATAATCCTAATGTTGGATTCCAAAAACTTGGCGGATCTACGTAATTTTTAATCTCTTTTTGCCAATTAAATGTTTTCGAAGAATTAGTATTTTTTGTTGTATTTTTACTGGTTAAGTTTGAAATTGTTTCTATTATTCTTTAAATAATATAACTAATATTTTAAGTTGATTGCATGGTCAAATATAAAAAGTTTCTTTTAGGAGATTTTAATTTAATTTTAATGTGTCAAATTAATCATCTTAAGAAAAAAAATTTTTAAAATAAACCTCTTTCAATTATTATTTTATTTGAGCGGTCGTGGCGGAATTGGTAGACGCGCGAGTTTTAGGTACTCGTATCTTCGGGTGTGGGAGTTCAAGTCTCCCCGACCGCACTTAAGGAAATTCTGATAGATAGTTTGTTAATTGATATCAACCCTTATACTTTAAATAAGAAGTTTATTTAATGAATAGTTTGATATTATATTTGGGAACTTTTTATATTTTTGTTGGGACCATTTTTCTAACTGTACCGATAATTTATCTTGAGCTCGGCAAACCAAAAGACTTTATAAAAGCTTTTTTAAATTTATTAATAGGTTTGATATTAATAATTAAAAATAAAACACTAGATGAATCATTTTTTGTAATTTTTCTTTTTTTAACAGTACTAGTTATTTTTTATCTAGTTGAGCTTTTTTTATCTAGATGGTACCAATTGACAGATAACGAAAAGAAAAAATTAATTACCTTTTTGGAGTTTAAAAATAACTTGTTGAAAATATTAGAATCTTTAAATCTGGTATTTGCTGATTTCACGAAACCTTCAAATTTTTTTAATTTTGGTAGAAATAATGAAAATACAACCCAAAAAAAATGGGTAAGAAATGATAAAAATGATAATATAAAAGTCTGAAATCAAATATATTGGTTATTTGAAACATTCCAAAAAAACTACAGGTCAATTAAGAAACAATATAATGAATTAGATTTATTTAAATAATTCTTTTGATCACCAATATTTCTTATATCGTCTAATGAAATCTCAAAATAGCAAAGAACAAAAATCAGACTTTTCTTATAAAGAAACTTTAAATTTATTAAAAACTGACTTCTCAATGCGTGCTAACTCAGTTGTAAGAGAACCTGAGATTCAGAATTTTTGGGCTAAAAATGATATTGATTTCCAATTAGGTTCAAGCAATTCAGGCGAAATATTTACATTACATGATGGCCCTCCTTATGCAAATGGAGCTCTTCATATGGGTCATGCCCTTAATAAAGTTTTAAAAGACATAATAAATAAATACAAAACCTTAAGAGGATTTAGGGTTCATTTCGTACCTGGCTGGGACTGTCATGGATTACCTATTGAATTAAAAGTTCTTCAGAATTTAAAATCTGATGAAAGAAAGAATCTTGACACCCTAAATTTAAGAAAAAAAGCAACAGATTATGCTCATATTCAAATTAATAATCAGAAGGAGGGTTTCAAAAGGTGGGGCATATGGGGAGATTGGAATAATCCTTACTTAACTCTTAAGAAAAGTTATGAATCTGCTCAGATTGGAGTATTTGGGAAAATGTTTTTAAATGGTTATATATATCGGGGTCTTAAACCTGTGCATTGGAGTCCAAGTTCAAGGACTGCCCTTGCAGAAGCAGAATTAGAATACCCTGATGAACATTATTCAAAAAGTATTTATGTTTCATTAAAAATCACTAAAATACCTGAGGAAATTCTATTGAATTTCATCCAAGAAAACTTTAATATCAAAAAAGAATTTTTTCAAAATAATTCTTATATAACTATTTGGACAACTACTCCTTGGACTATACCTGCAAATGAAGCAGTTGCAGTAAATCCAAAAATAAAGTACGTTTTCGCCATCGATGAAGATAAGAAAATTTTCCTTTTTGCTGAGGATTTATCTTCTGAAATAAGTAAGAAATTTAATAAAGATTTCAAGGTGCTTTTAGAGATTAAAGGCTCCAAATTGGAAAATATTGAATATCAACATCCTTCTAAGAATAAAAATTGCAGAATTGTAATTGGAGGAGATTATATTACTACAGAATCAGGGACTGGAATTGTTCATACTGCGCCTGGTCATGGGATAGATGATTTTAATGTGGGTCAAAAATATGATTTACCAATAACATGTGTCGTTGATGAAAAAGGTAACCTAAATGAATATTCTGGTCAATTCAAAGGATCAAATGTCCTGAAAGATGCAAATGATTTAATTATTGATCATTTAAAAGGAAATAATTTGCTTCTATTACAAGAAAATTATAAGCATAGATATCCGTATGATTGGAGAACCAAAAAACCAACTATTTTTAGGGCAACAGAACAATGGTTTGCATCTGTAAATGGCTTTAGATCATTTGCATTAAAGGCAATCGAAGATGTTGAATGGATGCCAGAGACTGGAAAGAAAAGAATTTATTCTATGGTTGTTGGTAGAGGAGATTGGTGTATTTCTAGACAAAGGTCATGGGGAGTCCCTATTCCAGTGTTTTATAAAAAAAATGGTAATGACATACTCCTTAACGAAGAGATAATTAATCATATTCAAGAACTTTTTAGTGAACATGGAGCAGATATTTGGTGGGATTGGGATGTTAAGAATCTTTTGCCAGAAAATTACGCAAAAGAATCTGATCTATGGAAAAAAGGAACAGATACAATGGATGTTTGGTTCGATTCAGGATCTAGCTGGGCCGCAGTATGTGAACTAAGAAGTGAATTAAAGTATCCAGCAGATCTTTATTTAGAGGGCTCAGATCAACATCGAGGATGGTTTCAGTCTTCTTTGCTAACGTCTGTTGCAGTAAATAATAAACCTCCATATAAGAAAGTTTTAACTCATGGTTTTGCACTTGATGAAAACGGAAGAAAAATGAGCAAATCTTTAGGAAATGTTGTTGATCCAAATATAATTATTAATGGAGGTAATAATAAGAAAACTGATCCTGCATATGGTGCCGATGTTTTAAGGCTTTGGGTAAGCTCTGTAGATTATTCAGTAGATGTTCCAATTGGTTCAAATATACTCAAGCAACTTTCAGATGTATACAGAAAAGTTCGTAATACTGCAAGATATCTTCTAGGTAATATTCATGATTATGATCCTAAAATTGATAGTTTTGAAATCGATCAATTGCCTCTTTTAGATCAATGGATGTTGGGCAGATTAGTTGAGGTTACAGATCAAATATCAAATGCTTATGAAAATTATGAATTTTCAAAATTTTTCCAAATTTTGCAAAGTTTTTGCGTTGTAGATCTATCAAATTTTTATTTGGATATTGCGAAGGATAGGTTATATGTAAGTTCTAAATCACAATTTAGGAGAAGATCTTGTCAGTTCGTCATGTCAAAAGTTGTTGAAAATTTAGCCGTACTTATTTCTCCAGTGCTTTGTCATATGGCTGAAGATATTTGGCAAAATATTCCATATTCAACTGAAGAAAGATCAGTCTTTCAAAGAGGATGGCCTATATTTTCGCAGTCATGGAAAAATCAAATACTTAATGAGCACATTGCAAATTTAAGAAATTTGAGAGTTGAAATTAACAAGGCTATAGAAGGATGTAGGAACAAACAAATAATTGGAGCAGCTTTGGAAACTGAAGTTAATTATTTACCTGAAGATAAAGCTTTAAAAGATTCACTTGCTTGGCTAAAAGAATTTGGTAATCAAGATGTAGATTTATTTAGAGATTGGCTTATAGTATCAAACTTCCAAGTGGTATCCGATTTGGCGGAGAATTCTCTGATTATTGATAACAATGCACTTGGTAAAATTCAGATAAATAAAGCTCAAGGTCAAAAATGTGATAGATGTTGGCATTATCAAAAAGAAACTTTTAATGGAATCCAAAATACAAAATTATGCAAAAGATGTTCAAGTATTATTAATTTTGAATTAATTTAAATCCAGTTTTTTTGATTCAAAAAGAAAACTGAGTTTTGACTTTCTCTTATTAAATTTTCTTCGGTTTCTGTTAATGGGGCTTTATAAAGTTTAAAATTTGCAATTGTATAAGAAAGTGTTATTACTTTTTTTTCTAAATCTATTTCAATTGGATGAGTTGTTGAGCTACTGTAACCTCTGAAAATAATTATTTCTAATTTTTCTTTTTGATTTTCTTTTAGAATGAATCCCTCTAGTTTAAGTATCCTATCAGGTATCTCGGAACTTATTTTTTCAAGACTATTTATTAAATCAATTTTTGCCATTTTCTGAGAAGCAGGAGTTTCTTCCATTTTTAGGTAATTTGATTATTGACCATTGAATAAGGCCTAAAATATAGATTAATAATGAGAATAACCCTAAGAATTTTGATATCGGCTGGGTAAAGTTAGCTCCAAAGAAAAAATTAAATAAATTTTTTATAATGGTATATAAACTTGAAGAAGGCTGAAGCCATATTGCACACGCATCAGAATTTATAAAAGAAAAGCAGTTGAAGTTTTGTAAACTCTGAATAAAGAAATTGAGAGATATAAAAGTTATCGTCCATCTCCATATTTTTGTTGTCGTGGTAAGGGAGTAAGAAAAATCATATTCTCTTAATTCATCATTAATATCGTTCCAAAACCAAACTGAAACTGTCATTAATAATGTTGAAATATTTGTTATCACAAGAGCATAATTATACTTTCCTATTAAAAGTAGAAGGCTTATAAAAAATAAAAGTGATACTTTCCAATAAATTGATAGAAGTTTAGTAACTGCTTTATTTCTTTTTTTAATTGACCAGAAAGATAGAGTAAGAGGAATACCAATAAGGAAAATTATTGAAAGTTGAAATGATAGCCAAATAGAAAGTTGATTAAAAACGTTCAAAATTTTTTCTTTTAAACACATAATAATTAAACATCAAACTGTTACTTTTGAACTTACTATTGTCATAGTTATGAATATTATGAATTCTTATAATGTTGCCTAGGAATATATTAATAATTGTATGAGACAGCATGTTAATCCCCTTAGTAGTAATTTCAATCAAATTGAGAGAATACCCTCTTTGAGCGAAATGTTTGATGATTCTAAATCGAATCTTCATTTGGATATAGGTTGTGCTGCTGGTGAGTTTCTATTTGATTTAGCTTTAGTTAATACTAGTTGGAATTATTTAGGAATTGAAATTCGTGAGAAATTAGTCAAAAATGCTAAATTAAAAGTTATTGAACGAGAAATCAAAAATCTATATTTTATATTTGGTAATGCTAATAATATTTTGAATGATGTCCAAAATAAATTTATTACTAAAAATCTAAAAAGTATTTCTTTTAATTTTCCTGATCCTTGGTTTAAAAAGAGGCATTATAAAAGGCGTGTAATTCAGCCAGAATTTATTAATATGCTTTCAAATTTATTGCAAAAAGGCACTCTAATTTTTATAAAAACAGATGTAAAGGATTTATTCGATTATATGGATTGCACTATATCAAGTAATTCTCATTTTAAAACAATAAATAAAAAAGATTTTAATTGTTCCGAAAGTTTTAATCCAATTAAAATTAAAACTGATAGGGAAAAGTATGTGATTGTTAACCAACTTGATATTTATGAAAAAATTTATATAAAAATTTAATTCATCGTTATTTTGTTATTTTATCAATTTCTAAAAAGAGTTTGTTAGTTATTTCGCCTGATAAAGAATGAACTTCTTTATAATTTTTGGCTTCAACTAGAACTCTGATTACAGGTTCTGTACCGCTAGGCCTTATATAAACTCTACAGTTATCCGAATATGCTGCCTGAAAATTTTTTATAGATTCATCAATTAAGATTTTATTTTTTGGATTTAATTTATTAATATTAAAATCTAATTTTATATTAGTTAGTTTTTGAGTAAAAGGTTCGAAACTACTTTTAAGCCAATCATTTAAATTAATATTTTTCTTTTTACAATATTTGGAAATTTGAAGTGCAGTCAATATCCCATCACCAGAAAAGTTATTAATTTTTGAAAGTATATGACCTGACTGCTCACCTCCTAAAATAGCTCTTTTTTTCTTAATTGCGTCATGAACATATTTATCTCCTACATCAGTTCTATATAAAATTCCTCCAATTTTATTCCAGGACTTTTCAAAACCTAAGTTTGCCATTTGTGTTGATACTAGTAAATTATTGGTGAGAATTTTTTGTTCCATTAGTTCTCTACCCCAAAGAAAAAGAATATGATCTCCATCCAGCACATTACCTTCTGAATCGATTCCAATTACTCTATCGGCATCTCCATCGAAGCTGAATCCCATATCTGCAGGACTCTCTCTTAATGCTTTTTTTAATGGTTCGAGGTTAGTAGAACCACAATTCAAATTAATTTTCAAACCATTTTTAGAGTTATTGATAACTTTTACATCAGCACCAAGAGACTGAAAAATTTTTTTTGCGCAAGTTGTTGCTGATCCATGGCATGTGTCTAATATTATTCTCAACCCGCTTAAACTTTCTCCACCCATTGTTTGGATTAGGCTTTTAATATAAGTATCCATAAGATCTTTATTTGTTTTTAGGGAAACCACTTTTGTAGGAATTGATATATTTTTTTTTGACTCTTCAATTATTTTTTGAATTTTATTCTCAAAATTTTTAGTAATTTTTTGACCATTATGATCAAAAATTTTTATTCCATTATATTCTGGCGGATTATGACTTGCAGATATCATGACACCACTGCTAAAGCTCTCTTGTCTTATTAAAAAAGGAATAGCTGGGGTTGGACAGATTCCAAGATTTATAAATTTTTTGCCACTTTCATTTATACCTTGTGTTATGGCCTGAAGGAGAATATCTCCACTAATTCTTGTATCTCTTCCAATTAATATTGGATTTTTCTTTTTCAAAGACGAACCTAGAGCATAACCTACTTTATAGGCTAGAGAATAAGTTATCTCTTCATTAAATCTTCCTCTTATTCCATCAGTTCCAAAGATTGATTGCATAATTAGATTTCGGGAATCAAAGAAGTTTTTGATAACTTTTCAATCCTTATTTTATCAGTTGGTTAAAAGCTTATATTTTTCAATTCTCTTTATTTGTTTAACTTATTTAAGATACCTTTAGTTAGTAATACCTTAATAGTGCAATCTGAAAGTCGAGAGCCATTTTTAAAGACAAATTTTAAAATAATGCTTGTTTTGATTATATCTATTGTTATTATTTCAATGCTTTTGTTTAAAAATCTATTTTTTAAATCAACTTATCTTTTAAAGAGTTTTGGAGAGTTATCTGTTGACCCTGAAATAGCTTTCACAAATAATAAACCTACATTTCTTGAATTTTATGCAGAGTGGTGTGAAGTTTGCAAAGAAATGGCTCCACAAGTTTCTTCTCTTAAAGATGAATACGAAGAAGATATTAATTTTGTTTTTTTAAATGTTGATAATCAAAAATGGGGTAATTACATCGAGAAGTTCGCCGTCAATGGGATTCCTCAAGTTAATCTTTTTGATAAAAAGGGGAATCTAATATCTACATTTATTGGTAAACAAGATGAAATAAAAATAAGAGAATCTATTAATAATTTGAAAAAAGAAGATAAACCCTATGAAGAAATTATTAATGCTGAATTTTCAACAATTCAAGAAAGTAAAAATAATGAGGTAGGTCCTCGCAGTCATTCATAATTTTTACCATTCTAAAGATTTTGATACAATCGGAAAACTTTGTTTAAAAATAGACTTGCAATTTTGGGCAATAGACTTATGTTCTTCTTGGGTACCGTGACCTGACCTTAAATGAATATAATGGATCCACGATCTGCATGATCCAGACATATAGATTCTTGTGGGAGTTGCTAATGGTAAAACAAATCTCGCACATTCTTTGGCTACACCTTCAGCAAGTAAATCTTCATATAATTCTGAAGCAGCCTGAAAATGTAAACTAATTTTTTCATTGAATCTTTTTTTTAACTTATCAGGGAGGTCAGGGATTGAATTTTGCCTATTTTTAAAATCTTGACGCCTCAACTCTGGTAAGGGAATATTTCCCAATTGAGAACTATCTGCATATCTTTGTGAAAATTCCTGGAAAGTAAATGATCTATGTCTTAAAATTTGGGCAGCAATTCCCCTATTGGTTTCTATTTGTAAGGTCATAAATGACTGTTCAAATACACTCCAATGTTCATTTTTAATGCAATAACTCAATAATTTTGAATAGTCCTGATTTTCCTGATTTTTTGGGTTACTTACTCTTGCAATGTAAGCCATTGTTTTCTCTGCATCAGGAGTGAGAGATATTAATTCAACTTTACTCATTTTAGATCTTTGCTAGAGTCACTTTTTCTGGTTGGTTTTGATATTTACCTTTTCTGTCGTTATAAGTTGTAGAGCATGGATCACCTTCAAAAAAGAGTAGTTGACAGATACCCTCATTTGCGTAAATTCTGCAATCTGCGCCTGAACTATTACTGAATTCTAGAGTTAGGTGGCCTTCCCATCCAGCCTCTGCGGGTGTTGTATTAACAATAATTCCTAGACGTGCGTATGTACTTTTTCCTATGCAAATTACAGTTATGTTTTCTGGTACTTTCATTTTTTCAAATGCGACTCCTAAACCATAGGAGTGAGCAGGAAGAATAAAAAAATCACCATCATCATCATGGTGAAGAACAGTTTTTTCTAAATTATCCGGATTAAATTTTTTGGGATTCATCACAGTACCAGGGATATGTCTAAAAATGAGAAATTCTTTTGATGAAAGTCTTAAATCATAGCCATAAGAAGAACATCCGTAACTCAAAACTGGCTTTTGGTGATTATCAGGTTCAAGATGCCTAACCAAGTTTGATTGGAAAGGATTTATCATTCCTTCAGAAGCTTTTTTATTTATCCAAAGATCATTTTTTAGCATTTTTTTATGAGCGTAGTTCGGTAATTTGATTAGCCATTAATAATAAATCTTTAGGAATATCTGTACCTGTAAGGATTACATCTCCTGATAAAAATCGGTTTTCAAGTGTTGAAATCAAATCATCTTTATCAATAATTTCTTTTTTAATTGCAAGAAAAATTTCATCAAGTATGATCTGATCATTTTCGCCAGAAAGTAATTCTTTTTTGCAAAAATTCCATAATTTATAAGTAGATTCATGAATAGATTTTTTTAAATTATTATTATTTTCAATTTCTTTTGAATCATATTGATCAAAGGAATGTGATGATCTTACCCATGTTAAATTCCCACAAAGCTTTACTGCATTTTCAATTCCTTGCTTAACTCCACCTTTCATGAATTGTACTAGAAGCACTTTTCTACCAAGAGCAGCATTTCTTAAAGAGTCTCTAATGATAGATGAATAACTTCCTCTAAAAGAAGATTGATAGATTTGAATTTGACCGTTTTGTTTAAATTGTTTTAAATTTGACTTATTTGAAGTGGTTGTTTTTACAACATCAAGATTACTTTTGGAATAAGAATTAAATGAACTAATCACCATTATTTTAGATTTCTTTTCTATATGCAGTATAATTTGAAATTAATTACGCTGCATATAGTGTAATTTTACTTAAAAAATAGTTGGAAAAGTTGAAGCTAAGCGAGAGATCTCCTTAATGCAACCAATAAGAATTGAAAATTGTTACTGTTGATACAAGATTTTTCAATGTGTCTTCTTAAATTTTTTAATAGTCAAGATATTTATGATACCTTCTTCTCGAGGATTCAATCGCTTTAGTTCGCAACAGTCTGGACAAAGTAAAACAAGCTCTTTTGGAGAACGTTTTCCAATAAATAGAACTTTAATGGAAGTAATTAAAGGTCTAGAGGGTGCAAGCACAGAAATGGTGGAGAGATCTAAAACAATCTTTTTCCCTGGTGATCCTGCTGAGAGGGTATATCTCATAAGAAGAGGAGCAGTTAGGTTATCAAGAGTTTATGAATCTGGCGAAGAGATAACTGTTGCTTTATTAAGAGAGAATAGCCTCTTTGGTGTTTTATCTCTTCTTACAGGTCATAGATCTGATCGTTTTTATCACGCCATAGCTTTCACAAGAGTTGAAATGATAACAGCCCCTGCAAACTCTGTTTTAAGAGCGATAGAGGATGATGCATCTGTAGGACTATTATTGCTGCAGGGACTTTCAAGTAGGATCTTGCAAACAGAAACTATGATAGAAACTCTGACTCATAGAGATATGTCTTCTCGCTTAGTAAGCTTTTTGATGGTTTTGTGTAGAGACTTTGGAGTTGCAAGTGAAAAAGGTATTACAATAGATTTGAGGCTTTCACATCAAGCAATTGCTGAAGCTATTGGTTCTACAAGAGTAACCATAACGAGATTATTAGGAGATTTAAAGGATTCCGGGCTCCTCACCATTGAAAGAAAAAAAATTACAGTATTTGACCCAATAGCCCTTGCAAAAAGATTTAATTGACTCATCATTAATTATGATGTAGCGAGTATACAAAATAATGTGGCTTGGATTTTAATTGTTTTTTTGATAATACTTGGCGGATTAATTGCACCATTTGGTGATCTTCTTGGAACGAAGATTGGAAAGGCAAGATTTAGTATCTTAAAATTAAGACCAAAAAAAACAGCAACAATAATAACGATAATAACTGGTGGATTTATTAGTGCAATTTCTATAGGCTTATTGCTTCTATTTAGTGAAGAATTTAGGCAAAGACTTTTTGTTGATATTCCCTTTCTCCAAAAAACTTTGGATGAAAGTAAAAAGGCACTTGTTCCTTTACAGGAAGAAACAAAAATGCTTGAAGATAAGATTATTAATAAAGAAAAGGAATTAAACAAACTAAAAAGTAATATTAAAGAATTTAGAAGTGGAAATGTAGTTATTAAACGAGGTCAAACATTATTTATTGCAGAAGTCACTTCTAATCCAAATATAAAATTAGATCTAGGAAAAATTTATAATAGTGCTGATAAATATGTTCAAAAAATTGTAATCCCTAATAAAAAAGAAAAAGAAAATATTCTTTTGTGGAGGCCTAATGATCTTTCTGAAATAGAAGGAGTTACTTCAAAAACTGGGAATTGGATCCTATTGATTAAATCAGCAACTAATGTTTTGAAAGGAGATAATTTTGTTTTTGTATATCCAGAGTTGTTACAAAATAAGATTATTGTAAAAGAGGGGGAAGTTATTAACAGCGAAATTTTTGGGAAAAATGATATAGATAATAAAAACATTAATTCAAAAATTAAAAACTTGTTGAGAAAAACAACAGATAAAATTAAATTAAAGGGATCAATAGTTAACGAAATTAATACCAGAGGAAACTTTATTAAAAAAATTAGAGATTATTTGAAGATATCTCAAGATATAAAATATAAATTAGAGGTGATATCATTAAAAAATAGTAAAACAGCAGAGCCAATAATAGTTGATTTAATTATTACCAAGTTGTAGTTTTTATGTCGAAAATTATATCTATTGATCCTGGTAAATTTAAATGTGGGTTAGTTTTAGCTGAAATAAATAATAAAAAAGTTTATAAAGCCATCATTCTTAAAAGTGCATTTCTTGAGGATTATGTGAGAAATTTAAATACTGTTGAAAACATATCAAAAATTATTATTGGAAATGGTACAACTAGTAAAGAGATTAGGGAAAAACTAAATTTTTTAAAAAAAGAAATAATTTCTTTTGAAGAGAAAGATACTACTTATAGAGCCAAGGAAAGATATTTTAAACTTTTCCCAATAAGAGGTATGAAGTTTTTAATTCCTAGGGAGTTTTTTATAATTAACAAAAATCTTGATGCTATATCTGCTTTAATAATATTAGAGGATTATTGTAAAATAGAGTTTACGTTTGATCGGAATGTAGAGTTTAAAACTTGGCTGAAATAGTCAATTTATATTCATTACCTGCTTCAAGTTCATAATCTTTTTTTAATAAAAATCTCAATAAGGCATCTTCAATTAATGCTCTTCCTAGTGGAGGATTCACTAATAACAAACCTTTATTAAAGGACCATGTAAAAGTCCATTTAAATTGACTAGCTTCAACAACTCCCTTAATTTGCTTTTTTGAAAAACAATACTCATTGACACTTATATTGGCTATTGTTTCTGGTTTTGAACGCATTTTTTATGGTTGGTCTTTATCAAAAGAATTTAATTCATTAATAATATTTTCTTCTTTTTTAGTATTAAGTTGTTCGAGGGATTCTATTACTCTTCTATATACTTTATCTAATATTGAATTTTCTTCTAGAGAAATATTTCCTAAAACATGTGAAATGGTATTGAAATTATTTTTTCCTTTTATAAGAGGAGGTGAACCAATACCAATTCTTATTCTCTTGAAGTTTTGTGTTTGTAATTGTTCAATGACGCTTTTAAGACCGTTATGTCCTCCTGA
This sequence comes from Prochlorococcus marinus XMU1405, assembly GCF_017696275.1. Lineage (NCBI taxonomy): Bacteria > Bacillati > Cyanobacteriota > Cyanophyceae > Synechococcales > Prochlorococcaceae > Prochlorococcus > Prochlorococcus marinus. Next base: position 244,709 of record NZ_JAAORF010000001.1, read on the forward strand.
GCTCCCTTTTTTTCTAAATCTTATTTTTCCAAGGGGAAGATCTTTATCATCAACTATTATAAAAATCTGATCTAGATTTATTTTGTACCAATCAACTATTGCTCGGACAGCATCACCACTGTTATTCATAAAAGTATTTGGTAAAAATAACCTGAAAGTACAATTATTGATTTGAAATTCTGAGCAGGAACTTTTAAGTTTATCTTTTATTAGAAAATTTGAGTTATGTTTTTTTGAGAGTTTCTCAAGCAGTAAGAATCCAATATTATGCCTAGTTTTTGAATATTTTTTTCCAGGATTACCCAATCCAATTAGATATATTTCATTCATGATGTATTTCTAAATTCCTCTCATTGAGAATGATAAATATACAAACAAACTATAACCAAAAAATAAAAATCCCTAATATTTTATTAGGGATTTTTAGATTAAAACAACTTTAAAGGTTTTTCAGAAATCTAGTTTCCATTCCAATCTACTGAGAAACCTTGTAGTAATAGTGATTGGTTGTAAATTTGCAGAAGAATAACTAAGAAGACTAAAAGTAGTAATCCTATTACTGTCATCACAGGAACTGCCCCCCAGCCAGGTACCACTTTACCTTGACCAGAATTGCCAATCGCTTTTAAAAGACTTCCTAATGCTGTTTTTTGACCCATGTTGAATTCACTAAATCGAATATTATTTCGCTATTGTATAAGAACTTATACATAAATTGTTTACAAACTTAGTAAAATTGATGCAAACTTTATCATCCGCTCCAGATCCTGCAGTTTCTATAGCAGTAACAATACTGGCATTACTATTAGCTCTAACAGGATTTGGTCTATGGACCGCATTTGGACCTAAAGCTGCAAAACTTACAGATCCATGGGATGATCATGATGATTAACTCCCTTTAAAGTATTTCAAAATTTTCCAAAAATACAAAAAGTAAACCTTTTAACATGATTTAAATATAAATTTAATAGGATATAAATCTGTCAGCACTTGTAATTCCATGCTTGCCCTTAAAATTTCTGTATACACAATTGTTTTTTTCTTCGTTGGAATCTTTCTTTTCGGCTTTTTAGCTAGTGACCCAACTAGAACACCTAATAGAAAAGATTTAGAAAGTCCTCAGGATTAATTATCCTTGACTTGTTTCAAATTTTGTAAAAATATAATTTTTAAATATATTTTCTAATACCTTTATAAGGTTTTTTGCTATTAAACGACCTAAATAAATTTTATATAAGGTAGTTCTTTAAATTTCCTTTCTACTAGAGAAGATTTTTCAAGTAATGTTGCTGTAGCATCCCATTCTCCGGATAAAAACATTTTTCTTGAGCTCTCTTTGATCTCAAGATTGAAATTTAAATCTTTTGATTTTGCTAATGAATTTTTAAGATCAATTTCTAAAAGTAAAGATTGATTATTGCAATAGTTTTGTATTTCTTCTATGGATTTTTTAGGTAGCGTAAAACATGGAATTCCTATCGCAATACAGTTACTGTAAAAAATGTCGGCGAAACTCTCGCCTATGATTGCTTTTATACCCCATCTCATAAGCGCTTGGGGGGCATGTTCTCTGCTGGAACCACATCCAAAATTGCTATTAACAACTAGTATTGAGGCATTTTTGTTTTCCTCTAGATCAAAAGGATGCTTTCCTTTTAAAGTTTTTCTATCGTCCTCAAAAACAGATTCACCCAATGAATCAAAGTTAACACACTTCAAAAAACGCGCTGGAATTATTCGATCTGTATCAATATCATTTCCAATCAATGAGATACATTGCCCGTTAATATTTGAAATTTTTCCAATTGGCGGGATAAAGTCTGATTTCATCAGTTGATAAATTCCCTAACGTCACTGACTTTGCCATTAATTGCAGCAGCAGCAACCATTGCTGGACTCATGAGCAGTGTTCTTCCACTGGGAGATCCTTGCCGACCCTTGAAATTTCTATTACTAGAACTAGCACTAACTTGATTACCTATTAGCTTATCTGAATTCATTGCTAAACACATTGAGCAGCCAGGCTCTCTCCATTGAAATCCAGAATCCTTAAATATCTGATCAAGACCTTCTTGTTTTGCTTCAGTAGCTACTTTTTCTGAACCTGGAACTGCAAATGCTTTGACATTCTTGGATACTTTTTTGCCTTTTAATACTTTAGCTGCAACTCTTAAGTCACTGATTCTTCCATTTGTGCAACTACCTATGAAACAAACGTCTACAGGAGTATCTTTTATTAATTGTCCAGGCTTGAAACTCATATATTCATAAGCCTCTTCTGCAACTAATTTATCATTTGGGGATAATTCATCTAAAAGAGGGATTTGTTGATTAATGCTTATACTTTGGCCGGGAGTAATCCCCCAGGTTACAGTTGGTTCTACCTTAGAAGCATCTAATTTAATTACGTCATCATAAATTGAATTTTCATCGCTTTTTAATGATTCCCACCATCTAAGCGCTCTATCCCAATGCTCATTTTTTGGAGCATATAATTTATTTTTAATGTAACTAAAGGTCTTTTCGTCAGGGTTGATGTAGCCGCATCTTGCTCCTCCTTCAATAGACATATTGCATATCGTCATCCTTTCTTCCATTGATAATTCATCTATAGCAGGTCCTGCGAATTCATATGCAAAACCTACTCCTGCCTTTACACCAAGTTTATTAATTATATGAAGGACTAAATCCTTAGCATAAACACCCTTAGATAATTTATTGTCACACCAAATCTGCCTCACTTTCAATTTGTTCATGGCTAAGGTTTGGGTAGCAAGAACATCTCTTACTTGACTTGTACCTATACCAAAAGCAATTGACCCAAAAGCTCCATGAGTTGAAGTATGAGAATCTCCGCAAGCGATTGTCATTCCTGGCTGAGTTAAGCCTAATTCCGGTGCTACTACATGAACTATTCCTTGATTACCACTACCAATATTAAAAAATCTTATTTTATGTTCTAAGCAATTCTTCTCAAGTGTTTCAATCATCTGTTCAGCGAGATTATCTTTGAAAGGCCTGCTCTGATTATCTGTTGGTACAATATGATCAACAGTAGCAACAGTTCTGTCAGGGAATTTTACTTTTAATTTTTTGTCCTTTAAAGCACCAAATGCTTGAGGACTAGTCACTTCATGGATAAGATGAAGACCAATAAATATTTGATCAGATCCTCCAGGAAGACTTGAAACCTTATGTAAATCCCAAACTTTATCAAATAGGGTATCTTGACTCAATTTGTAAAAATAGTTACTTACTATTCGATAATAGGATTAATCGGAGGCTGTTCAAACACACATTTACACTTAGTCTTTGAATTTCTATTCGATTTCGTGTTGAGTTAAATAGTTTTTTTATATTAGTTATATGATTATTCGGTCCTGAAATTGAAATATAGACAAGTCCAACCGGTTTATCTTGACTCCCTCCTTTAGGACCAGCTATTCCACTAATTGCTATTGCCCAATCTGCTCCTAATTTCTCTTTTACATTAATTGCCATGGCCTCACAAACTTCTTCAGATACAGCTCCATATTTTGTAAGCTTTTCTTTAGAAATATTTAATAATGAATTTTTTAGTTCATTACTATAGGAAACAATACTACCTTGAAAAACTCGAGATGAGCCTGATATTGAGGTTAGTGATGATGATAGAAGGCCTCCGGTGCAGGATTCAGCAAAAACAATAGTTTCGTTCCTCTTGGTTAATTCTTTTATTAAAACGCTAGGAAGAGTATCGTTATCCTCTCCAAAAATAAATTTTGAAAAATCTTTTTTTAATTTTTCTTTAATAGGTTTAATTATATTTTTTGCTTCTAGGTTGTTCTTAGCTCGCGCGGTGATTCTGAGTTTAACCTCTCCTAAGTCTGCATATGGAGCAACGGTAGGGTTTTTAAGATTTAATAGATCATTAATTTTTTCAGCAACGCTTGATTCTCCAATACCCGCAAATTTAAGAGTATTTGAAAAAAAGGAATAATTATCTGAGAATTTGGTTTTAATGAAATCATACGCCGTCTCTTCCCACATAGTTTTCATTTCACTTGGTACTCCTGGGAAAGTAAGGATAGTAAAATCTTTTACTGGTTCCCAAATCATTCCTGGGGCAGTGCCCCTAGGGTTATTAATAATTTGAGCATTTTCTGGGAAGAAACATTGTTTCCTTAAGCTGGAGGAATCGTCCTTGAGCTTTGAGTATGAAAGTTTTTGTTTAATTTCATCCCATAAGAGGGGTCTTTCAAAAAGAGATACATTAAAAGATTTGGCTATTGCTTCAGTAGTTAAGTCATCTGGGGTGGGTCCCAAGCCACCAGTTGTAATTAGAAGATTACTTCTTTTCGATATTTCTTGAATTACTTTTATAATTCGATCACAATTATCACCGACAGTTGATTGCCTAAAGTGATTTAAGCCTAATTGAGATAACTGTTCAGAAATCCATTGAGCATTTGTATTGATAATATTTCCTAAGAGTAGCTCTGTTCCAATAGAAAGAATTTCAACTCCCTTGGAGTTAGGACTCATTTAATTGATGCTTCAAGTTTGCCTTCATAAAGAGGAAAACGATTACATAAGGTTAATACTCTTTCTTTACATTGATTTTCAATCAGTGAATCGTCTGGGTTAAGTAATCTATCAGCAATAATTTCGCCAACTTCAGCAAAAGCATCTTCATTAAAGCCTCTAGTAGTTAAAGCAGCAGTTCCCAACCTTAGCCCGCTGGTTACAAAAGGTGATTCAGGGTCAAATGGAACAGTATTTTTATTTGCAGTGATATTCACTTCACTTACAAGTAAGTCAGCAATCTTACCAGTCATATTGATGCTTCTTAAATCAAGTAAAACAATATGGTTATCAGTGCCTCCACTAACGATATTAATACCTCTATTTATTAAAGTTGAAGCTAGAACTTTTGCATTTTTTATTACTTGTTGGGAATAATTAACGAAATCTGGCTGCAAGGCTTCTCCAAATGCAACTGCTTTAGCGGCAATAATATGTTCTAAGGGACCACCCTGAGTTCCCGGGAAAACAGATTTATCAAATTTCTTTCCAAATTCTGCATCTTTACACAAGATAAGTCCCCCTCTAGGCCCTCTTAATGTTTTATGAGTAGTTGTGGTTACTACATCACAATATGGTATTGGATTTGGGTGAAGTTTACTTGCTACAAGACCGGCGATGTGTGCAATATCAGCCATTAAGAATGCACCAACTTCATCTGCAATATTTCTAAATGACTCAAAATCGATTGTTCTTGGATAAGCAGAATATCCACATATGATTAATTTTGGTTTTGTTTCAAGTGCTATCTCTCTTATTTCATCAAAATTTAATTCACTAGTTTCTTTATTTACACCATAGTGAACAGCATTGAACCATTTACCACTCATATTTACTGGAGACCCATGAGTTAGGTGTCCACCATGAGATAAATCCATCCCCATGATTGTGTCGCCAGGTTTAAGTAGACTTAGGAAAACAGCAGCATTTGCCTGCGCTCCACTATGGGGTTGAACATTAGCCCAATTTGCATCAAATAATTTTTTCGCTCTCTGAATAGCTAATTCTTCGATTTCATCAACAAATTCACATCCCCCGTAATATCTTTTTTGGGGTAATCCCTCGGCGTATTTATTTGTAAGTACGGAACCTTGAGCCTGCATAACGGCAATTGATGCGAAATTTTCGCTTGCGATTAACTCAAGATGAGTTTCCTGCCTATTTTTTTCAGAGTTAATAAAATTCGATATTACTGGATCACTTTCTTTAAGATTTTGAAGGATATTCATTGAATTTGATAAGTAATACTCATAATATAGACGATATTTTTTAGAAAAATATAAAAAGAATATTTCAGAATTTTAAACGCGCCTGGAGAGATTCGAACTCCCGACACCCTGATCCGTAGTCAGGTGCTCTAATCCACTGAGCTACAGGCGCATAATTATGTAATATCTCTGTTTCAGGGTCTCTTAGTCAACTAGATTTCGGGTAAAATGTCTATTATTAACAATCTAATTATTAATATGCCTATAAAGTGGTACGGAAATGGTGACTCAGAAGATCCTATCTATAAACATTTTTCTCGAATAGTAAATTTTGTTATTCACTGCATGATATTTACTGCGATTGTAAGTGGCACGTGGCTTTTAAAAGAGATTAAATATGAAATCAGCTATTTTAATAATTTTGCAATTGTCTGGTCAGTTCTTTTGGCCTCCCATTTACTTTTCGTAATTATAAAAAAACCTAAAGATACTTCAAAACAATCAACTTAAATTAATTTCTATTTATGGACTCTCAGATAAGTATAAGTGATCTAGAAAATGTTATTTCCGAAAAGGTTTTTATAAAAATAGAAAAGTGGAATTTGTATCTTGGAGACGCTGGACTAGCTAGGCATCTTGCTCTTGAATGTATAAGCAATAAAGATCAAGGCCCATTGGAGGCTGCAAAAATAAGTTTGAAAGCCATAAATGTAAAAGTAGGGGATGGTGTTAACAGTATTCCACTTGTTAATTTAATCACTACTTCACAAATTGTAGAATTAGAGGAGATTTTGGAAAGTTTTTTTTAAAAACTAAATTTCTTTTTTTGAAACTTTAAATTTATTTACTTTAAAGCATTTTGTAAGTAAAAAATAAACTGCAAAAAAAGTTAAAGATCCAAATATTAATAATAAAAATTGTCCTAGATTTGAATTGAAGTTATTTGCAGTTTTGAGAATAGCAAAAGAAAGTGTGCTTACTATAAATGCAGCAAATGACATAAGGATAATTTTCCTCAATAAATCCAAGTTAGGTAAATGGATATCTTCATTTCTCAGATTAAAAGAAAGCAAAATACAAACTATAAAGTTGACCATTACCGAAGATAAAATTATTCCTACAACTCCAAAATTATATGGTGAAAGATTTCCAAAATTTTCAATTGGGGCACCAATTAAAAACCAATCAAAAAAAATATTTAATATTATCCCTGCTAATGAACACTTAAAAGGGAAGTTTGTTTGTTCTATTGAATAGTAAGTTCTTACTAATAAATCTCTATAAAGATAAAAAGGTATGCCAACTGCATAAGCAATTAATATATTTTTTACTTTTAAAGCCGCTGCATAATCAAATGATCCTCTTTGAAAAACTAATTGTACTATTTGATTATTAAATGTTATAAAAAATCCGGTTAAAAAAATAGTTGTTAAAAAACAGTACTCTATTCCAGATATCAATTTTTTTTGGAGACCTCTAACGTCTTTATCACTTTTCAATTTTGAGAATTTTGGAAGTAATGGCAAAATCAAAGAGTTCGATAATATGCCTAAAGGTGCTTGTATGAGAAAGTTTCCGTAAGCTAGTCCAGATGCTGCTCCTTGAAAACTTGAAGCAAAAAACATATCGATGAAAACATTAATTTGACTTAGACCCGATGAGATAGATGCTGGAATGATTAGTTTGAAAATCCTCTTCTCTTCATCTTTAAATAATTTGAAGGTTGAATTTAATCTCAAGAGACCAATTTTATTTATTTCCAAAATTTGAACAACAAACTGAATAAAAGTTCCTGTCAAAGTTGCAAAAGCCAGTAATCCCGTATAATTAAGGAAATTAAAAGATATATTTTCTTGGTTAAAAATCCAACTAAATAAAATAAAAAAAATAGTAGTTACGCTTGTTATTGCTGGACTTATACTTGATAAAAAGAATTTTCTTTGAGAATTTAAGGCGCCAAAGCTTAAACCTATGAAGCCGGATAAAGGGATACATGGTGTAAGTATTTGTAATTGGTAAGTAGCAATAGATTTAGCTTGCGAACTTAAATTGGGGGCTAATAATTCAATTAATAAACTGGAATTTGAATAAATCAATATGGCTATGATGAATAATAATATTGAAAGCTTTATACTTACTTGAGTTAAAACAATTCCTCCATTTTTTTTGTTAAGTGGAGTTAGAACTGCAACGACTGCGTTATGTAAGGGACCATTAATTCCTCCAATTATTATTAGCAAAAAACCAGGAATTATGTAGGCGTAATTAAACGCGTCGTATGTTACCCCAACCCCAAAAGCAGCAGCTATGAATATTTGTCTTATACATCCAGCTAATTTACTAAGACTAGTACCAAATGAAATTGAAAAAACATTATTTTTTAGAAATGAATGCATTTGGATTTGTCTAAATCATCAAGATGTTTAAGTTTCAATTATATTTGATTTTTAACTAAAGACATATTTATGAATGATCGGATAATTGAATTTGATCCATTAATTGAAGGGGTTTTAATCAAGAGGTATAAAAGGTTTCTTGCAGATATTAAACTAGAGAGTGGAGAGGTAGTAACTGCTCACTGTGCTAACACAGGCCCAATGAAAGGTCTTTTGTGTGAGGGAGCAAAAGTAAGAATAAGTGTTTCCCCTTCTCCAAAAAGAAAATTACCTTTTACATGGGAACAGATATCTGTATTAGATGCAAAAAATGAAGAGGTTTGGGTGGGTATTAATACCCTATTTGCAAATAAGTTAATCAAAAGGGTTATTGAGAAAAATTTGCTGAAAGAAATAATAGGAGAAATAGAGACAATTAAATCAGAAATCCCTTATGGAAAAGATAAAAAAAGCAGAATTGACTTTTTTTTAACTCCAAAATCTTCAAATCCTGATAAACGTAACATTTACATAGAAGTAAAAAATACAACTTGGATTAAAGAAAATGTAGCTCTTTTCCCAGATACAGTAACGAAAAGAGGCCAAAAACACTTAATAGAATTAAAAGAACTGATTCCTGAAAGTAAAAGCGTTTTAGTACCTTGTATAACCAGAAAAGATGCAGAATTTTTTACTCCCGGAGATGAGGCAGATCCCTTATATGGCAGTCTTTTTAGAGAATCTTCTAGTGCAGGCATGATCACCATCCCTTGCTCGTTTGTATTTCATAAAGATCACGTAACATGGAATGGAATTAAACCTTTAAAATAATTTATAAACTTGATAATCTGAAATCTTAAAAAAATAATTTTCAAATTTAACAAATAATTTTTTATGGTGCAACTATAAAATTGGTATAAACAACTACTAGACACTGATAAGTTTTTTGAATAAATTTAAATTTGAAAGGAAACAGCACAAACTGTTTTTTTGCAGATCTAATTTTTTTTTATGACCACTGCTTTGCAAACGCCTCAAAGGCGCTCTAGGTCCAAATTACAAGATGCAAGTCTTGTGAATGGACCTATGCTCCTTTTGAGGAGTATTCGAGGATTTAGTTCAAACCGCTCTATGTTGTGGCTTGCAACTGTTCCCCTAGCTTTGTTTGGTTTAGGTATTTTTAATCTTTCAGCTCATGCAGCTGATTTACCTGAGTTGAATGCAGCTTTTCTTGCTAACAATTTATGGCTTTTGATCGCCACTATTTTGGTGATCTTCATGAACGCCGGTTTCGCTATGGTTGAGGCAGGTATGTGTCGTTCTAAGAACGCAGTAAACATCCTTGCTAAAAACCTCTTTGTATTTGCTCTAGCTGTAACTTCTTATTGGTTTATCGGCTATTCATTAATGTACGGAGGAAGTGTTGCTGACGGATGGCTTTATTTTGGAGGCTTATTCTTTGATCCAACAGTTACCGCTGATATGGTTACTGACGCTGGATTAGTCCCAACTGTTGATTTCTTGTTCCAGTCTGCATTCGCAGGAACTGCAGCAACTATCGTTTCCGGTCTTGTTGCTGAAAGAGTTAAATTTGGAGAATTTGTTGTTTTTGCTGTTGTATTAACTGCATTTATATATCCAATTGCTGGTAGCTGGAAATGGAATGGTGGTTGGCTTGATTCTTTAGGTTTTGTTGACTTCGCTGGTTCTTCAATTGTTCACTCAGTTGGAGCATGGGCGGGTCTTGTAGGAGCTATGCTTCTTGGACCAAGAATTGGCAAATACTCTGATGGGAAACCACAAGCTATGCCAGGACATAACATGGCTATAGCTACTCTAGGTGCATTAGTCCTATGGATAGGTTGGTATGGATTTAACCCCGGTTCTCAACTTGCTATGGATCAATGGGTTCCATATGTTGCTGTAACAACTACTTTGGCAGCAGCTGCTGGAGCTATTGGTGCAACTATTGTTTCAACATTAACTTCTGGTAAGCCTGATCTTACAATGATAATTAACGGAATCCTTGCGGGTTTGGTTAGTATCACTGCTGGTTGTGGTGATATGACTCTTGCTGGAGCCTGGTTCGCAGGACTAGTAGGAGGAATTATAGTTGTATTTTCTGTTGCAGCACTAGATGCCGCTGAGATTGATGATCCTGTAGGTGCATTCTCTGTTCACGGAGTTTGTGGTGTATGGGGTACTGTAGTTATCGGTCTCTGGGGTACAGCTGTACAGGGTGATGGAGCAGGTATGGGATTGTTCAATGGTGGAGGTATTACCCTTCTTCTAGTTCAAGCTCTTGGTGCCGCAGCTTACGCTATTTGGACACTAGTTACTTGCTGGATTGCTTGGTCTGTAATTGGAGGATTATTCGGAGGAATCCGAGTATCTGAAGAGGAAGAGACTCAAGGCTTAGATATAGGAGAGCATGGTATGGAAGCATATCCAGACTTTGCATCTGCCAAATAATCTAACTGAAAATTGATTTAAGAAACCTGACTTATGTCAGGTTTCTTTTTTTTACGAAAAATTATTTAAAACGTTGTAATATAGAAAGATGGATACTCAAGCTTTTAGAAGATCTCTTCATCATTCTGATAGATACAATAGAAGGGGTTTCGATTCTCCAACAAAAAGAGCTCAAGCATTAGAAGAAGCTTACCAAAGTGATTTGATAAGTTCTATTAGGGATAATGATTTTACTTATACTAAAGGCAGACTAAATATAAAGTTGGCCCAAGCCTTCGGTTTCTGTTGGGGAGTTGAAAGAGCTGTTGCAATGGCTTATGAAACTAGAAGACATTACCCAAATGAGAATATTTGGATAACAAACGAAATAATTCATAATCCCTCGGTTAATGATCATTTAAGAAAAATGAATGTAAAATTCATCTCAGCTAAAAATGGAATAAAAGATTTTTCTTTAGTTTCTAATGGGGATGTTGTTATACTCCCTGCTTTCGGAGCTACTGTTCAAGAAATGAAACTCTTGCATGAGAAAGGTTGTCATATCATTGATACAACTTGTCCATGGGTTTCTAAGGTTTGGCATACAGTTGAAAAACATAAAAAACATATTTTCACATCTATTATTCACGGAAAATTTAAACATGAAGAGACTCTCGCTACAAGTTCATTCGCAGGTAAATATTTAGTTGTACTTGATCTAGAAGAAGCGAACTACGTTTCTGAATATATTCTGGGGAAAGGTAATAGAAATGAGTTTATGAACAAATTTGCTAAAGCTTGTTCTAATGGATTTGATCCTGATAAAGATTTAGATAGAGTGGGAGTTGCAAATCAGACAACTATGCTTAAGAGCGAGACTGAGGAAATTGGAAAGGTTTTTGAAAGGACGATGTTAAAGAAATTTGGACCAGAAAACTTAAATAGTCACTTTTTAGCTTTTAATACTATTTGTGATGCAACTGAAGAAAGGCAAGATGCAATGTTCTCTCTGGTTGATGAAGACCTTGATATTTTAGTAGTTATTGGAGGCTTTAATTCTTCCAATACTACTCACCTACAAGAAATAGCAATTAATAAAAATATTTCTTCTTTTCACATTGATACTCCAGAGAGGATATCAGTTAAAGAAAACTCAATATTTCATAAACCACTAGGATCAGATTTAGAACTTAAAAATAATTTTCTACCTAGCGGAAAAATTAATGTTGGAATTACCTCAGGTGCATCCACTCCTGATAAGGTTGTTGCAGATGTTATTGAAAAGTTAATTGATATTGCTTCCTGAATTTGTTATTCATTTATAAATTTGCTTAGTTTTTTTAATTTATTAGTCAGATAATTCCAAAAGATCTACTTTATTAACTAGAATAATGAAAAATTAATGAAGTATGGAAGACAAAGCTCAAACTAATCAGGTTCAAACTGCAAGTATGAATAGAACTAAAGCGCCCCAAAAAGTTGAAGTTGTAGTTGCCAACTCATCTTCAGGGTCAGAAGTAAATATCCTTGGTGAACTATCTATTTTTGTTTTAAGAATAGGTTTTTGTGCTTTGATGATTCATCATGGCCTAGAAAAACTTCAGGATCCGCAGGGTTTTGCCGAGTTTGTAGTTGGTAAGTATTTCCCATTTTTGCCTGGTGATCCTGTTATTTGGACTTTTGGAGCAGCAATTACTCAACTGGTATGCCCAGTTGGATTGGCTTTAGGGATTTTTGCGAGACTTTCTTCTCTTGGTCTATTCTCCACCATGGCATTCGCAGTATATTTTCATCTCCTTGATACTGGACTGGAAGGTTTTCCTTTGGCAGTGGTTGAAGGTCATAATTATGCTTTCGAATTGTCTTTCATATATGGGGCTATTTCACTCTACTTTCTTTGTGCAGGTCCAGGAAGGCTATCTTTATTCAGAAAAACAAACAAGATTACATATTATCCAAAGTCAACATAATTTAATGTAAAAAATGCCTTTTTTGGGTAAATACCATAGAGATTCCTTTCGAATTACACATATCAATACTTTCTTTGTCTCTTAGACTTCCTCCAGGTTGAATAATGGCTTTTATTCCATATTCATTTGCTAGTTCTACAGTATCTGCAAATGGGAAAAACCCATCGCTGGCCAAGACAGCATCAGAACATAACCTTCCAGCTGCTTTTAGTGCAATTTTTGCTGCTCCTACTCTATTCATTTGTCCAGCTCCAATCCCTATAGTTTTTTGGTCTTTTGCAATAACAATGGCATTAGATTTGACGTGTTTACAAATTTTCCATGCAAAATTTAGATCTAAGTTAGTTTGATTACTCGGATTTTTATTAGTTACTGAAATCCAATTTTCAGTTTTTTCTTCATTATCGTCAGTATCTTGAACTAGTAATCCTCCCATTATTGATTTAGTAGAATTTTGATTCTTTTTTGGAAGTTGATCTTTTGAAAACTTTAAAATTCTTAAATTCTTTTTAACTTTTAAAATTTCTAAAGCTTCCTCATCAAAAGATGGAGCGACGACACACTCTAAGAAAATATCTTTGAGCTGAATTGCGGTCTCACTATCAACATTTGAATTAAAAGCAACTATTCCTCCAAATGCACTAACAGAGTCGCATTCCAAAGCATTCAAAAATGCTTTAGAAGCTGAATTACTTATAGAGGCACCACAAGGATTATTGTGTTTTAAAATAACAGAGGCATACATGTCGGTTGTCAGTGCATCTTTTTCTGAGTAGCCAAATTCTAAAACTGTTGAAAGTGCCGACTCTAGATCTAATAGATTGTTATAACTTAAGTCTTTTCCTTGTAATTGTTCTGCTGAGTTCCATCCAATGTTACTTAAACCATACCAGAAAGCTTTTTGATGTGGATTCTCCCCATATCTTAAGGTTTTGATTAGTGGATAAGATTCAATATATTTGGAAGCTTGTAAATCTCTTTTTTTTCTTATCCAATTAGATATTGCAGCGTCATAGTCTGCTGTATGTTGAAAAGCTTCAAGAGCTAATTTTGCTTTATATGAGTCTTTCAATTCACCTTTTTTACTTTCTTCAAGAAAATTTTGATACTGACTAGGATCTACTAAAACGGAGACATCTTTATGATTTTTAGCTGCAGAACGAATCATAGATGGCCCTCCGATATCAATATTTTCAATAGCAGCTTCCCATTTAGCTCCCTGATCTACAGTTTTTTTAAAAGGATATAAATTTACTACTACTAAGTCAATTAACTCAAGATTGTTAGCTTCTATATCTTTTTTATGTTCCTCATCAGTTCTTTTAGCTAATATTCCTCCGTGTATTTTTGGATGTAAAGTTTTAACTCTCCCTCCAAGAATTTCTGGAGAATTAGTAAAATCAGCAACTTTAATAACTGGAATTTTAGCCTCTATAAGATGTTTGGCAGTTCCTCCACTTGATAGAATTTTATAATTAAGTTGCTCTACCAATTTCTTACAAAATGGAATAATATTTTTTTTATCAGAGACACTTACTAAAGCTAATGGAGACATTATGGGAAAGTTTGCTTACTTAAGAATATAAACATGAAATATGCTATCAATCATGAATTTGTCTCGATTAGCTCTCAAACTGCAACTCATAGAATTATTTTGATGCATGGTTGGGGAGCTGATTCAGATGACCTTTTGACATTTGGAAAGGAGATGACTGAAAAAATAAATCTTGATTTTGAGTTAATTTCTTTGAGGGCTCCTGGATTACACCCAAGCGGTCAGGGAAGACAGTGGTATGGATTATACCCACATGATTGGAATGGAGCTGAGGTTGAAGTAAATAAACTTCTAGTTACATTAAAAAAATTTGATACTAATCAAATTCCACTAAAAAAAACAATTTTGTTGGGGTTCTCTCAGGGGGCGGCAATGGCAATTGATGCAGGATTCAAATTAAATTTTGGATTAATTGTTGCTTGTAGTGGTTATCCTCACCCCAACTGGGCCCCAGGAAAAAAATGCTCGCCATTTATTATTAGTCATGGTTTATTTGATGACGTCGTGCCTATAGATGCTTCTAGGACTATTTATGAAAAGGTAAAGATTAAATCTTCTAAATTTTGTGAATTATTAGAATTCGATGGATTTCATCAAATTGATTCAAATTTAATTAATTTTATAAGTTCAAATATAAGTAATATTTTTTAAACAAAAGCATATTCGTATTCTTCAATCTCTTCCCAATCATCTGCAGTAAGTTCTAGGCCTTCAAATATTTTTTCTTCACCAATTCCTTCAACTACAACTTTTAGTGATGGAAATAGAAAATGATTTTCTTCAGCATATTGCGCGCTAAATAACCCTTTTTCACCCCAAAAAAACCTATCGGTGGTATGTTCATTTCTTCTGACATTGAAGACTGAAGGTGCAGAGAGACCATTTTCAGCTATGAATCTTCTTGCTGCTGTAACTGGTTTATGTTTGCCAGTTTCGATATGATAAATAGGTACATGTGCCATTACTCTTTGGCCAGCCAATCTTCTTCTGCTGATTCTCTTTCTCTTTTTTGACATTGATTGGTACTCCTGAAATTATTAATGAGATTAGTCTTGTTTATTTTTACTAATCTTACTATCTGTGATTTTGAATTCACTTCGAATTACATAGAGGACCCATCAACCCCTGATGTAGCTTAAAATATGATTAAATGTTCATATTTAAGGCTGGCTTAAGTCAGACCTCTTTATATATCTTAATACTTTTTTCATATTTTACAAGCCCTTTTTCAAATTTTTCCAAAAATTTCTCTAAATTTCATTTATCATGGACCTCTCAAAAAAATTTGAAGAATTAATCATAAAACAGTTAGAGAGTTTCGGTTGCTCCATGGGTGTGACTCATTTAGTAATGTATCTTGCTTCAGCTAAGCAAGGAACTAAAGCATCTTTTGAATTGATTGGGCAATGGCCGCAGACTGATAGACTCCTAAAATCAATAGAAGACGATCCTTCACTAAAAGTTTCTTCTCCTAATAGAAGATGGTACCCTCTTCAAGAAAATGATATTCTCCTTGGTGTCCTTAGGGTAGAAACTGATTTGAGGGGAGGAAATTGGCCAGTATCTCTTGATTCCAGAATAAAAGCGCTTTCAATATCTTTAGCTAAATGCGTTTCTATCGAATTAGAACGTCAAAATAAAAATAAAGAAATTGATTATTTAAAAAATCAGGTCAATGTCATAATTCATCAATTGAGGAATCCATTAGCTGCTCTAAGAACATATGCAAAATTACTAATCAAAAGACTTGGTTCAGATGATGACTCTATTGAAATAGTTGAACGCATGATAATAGAGCAAAAACAAATTAATAATTATATGGACTCTTTTGCGCAATTAAATACAACTATTCAACTTCCCTTAGACATTGGAGAAGAAAGATTATTATTACCACCAAATTTAGATAATAAAATGGAAATAACTATTCAGAGTTTATTGAGGCCAATTTTAGAAAGGGGTAAAGCTAACGCGAAATTAGAAAATAGAGATTGGACAGAACCTTCTCTGTGGCCACATTGGGCTTTATCGCCATTAAAGGCAAAATATGCTGTCATCGCTGAAATTGTTGCCAATTTATTAGAAAATGCATTTAAATATGCCCAAAAAGATGCTGAGATTGGCCTTGCTATTACGAGTAAAGGTATTTGCATATTCGATGATGGTAAAAAAATAACCAAAAATGAGAATGAAAAAATTTTTCAAAAAGGTTTTAGAGGATCTGCTGCTAAGAAGCAGGACGGAACCGGTGTGGGACTTTTTTTAGCTAGGAAATTAGCACAACAAATTGGAGGAGATTTGAGATTGTTGGAAAATAACTCGATTGATAATACTGAGAAATTCAAAAATCTTAAGAAGAAAAATATTTTCTATTTAGAACTACCTATAAAAGAATTGCATGCATAAACAACATTGTAGTTTCAACAAGTACAACACTTGCACCGCAGACATCTCCATTAAAGCCTCCAATTTGTTTACCCAGTATGTTTGGGATAGAGTAGCTTAGAAAAATACCAATCAAAATAAGAAATAAAAATTTTATTATTATTGCTTGGGATGTAATTGAAACTAATTGGTATGCAATGAAAATTAAAAGAAAAATAATGGAGATCAAAGATTCTTTTTTCAGTCCATTCCAAAACTTTTTGTGACTAATAGATTTTTTCTTATAACTCATATATTTAAACTTTTCTATAAAAAATAAATTTGAAAATCTTCCCCAAAATAAGCATATAGGTAAAACAAAAATTATTAGGTTTTGAATTTTCAATATGCAAGCAATTTGAATTAAAGTTATAAAAACTAAAGCTTGAACACCGAAGGATCCAACTTTACTGTCTTTCATGGCTTTTAAACGTTTCTTTTTACCCGCAAAAATACCATCGAAAGTATCCATTAAACCATCAATGTGCAGACCACCAGTAATTAGATAGCCTGAAGCCAAACAAATTAATGTAGATGCATAAATGGACCAAGAGTTTGTTATTAAAAAAAGAAAAATATAGCTCTGTATTGTTCCAATAAAAAATCCTAAAGGCGGCGCAAATTGTGCAATATTTTTAAATTCGGGTTTAATTAAAGGTAACTTTGGAAATGTCGTATAGAAAATCCAAGATCCTGCAAAATTTTTTATTAAATATTTTATGATGAGATAAAAATAGATTCAATATTAAATAATAGAGTAGATTAAATGAAAAAGGATTAAAAATTTTATAAATTATCGTGTTTGAATTTGAAATTACATCGAATTGCAGTAATACAGGAGCAAGAACTGGTATTTTTCATACACCAAATGGTCAGGTAAATACACCAAAATTTATGCCTGTGGGTACTTTGGCAACGGTTAAAGGAATTTCATCTAAGCAGTTAATCTCTACAGGATCAGAAATGATTCTCTCAAATACCTTTCATCTTCATCTACAACCTGGAGAAAAATTAGTTAAAGATTCTGGCGGAATACATAACTTTATGAATTGGCCTAAGCCTATTCTTACTGATTCAGGTGGATATCAAGTTTTTAGTTTGGCTAAATTAAATAATATTTCTGATAAAGGTGTGGAATTTAAAAATCCAAGAGATGGTAGTCATGTATTTTTATCTCCTGAAAAAGTAATACAGATTCAAATGGATCTTGGATCAGATGTTGCGATGGCTTTTGATCATTGTCCTCCTCACACAGCTAGTGAAAATGATATTGAGGACTCTTTACAAAGAACTCATTCATGGTTGCAAAAATGTGTTGAGACTCATCAGAAATCTAATCAAGCATTATTTGGCATAGTTCAAGGTGGTAAGTTTCCCAGATTGAGAGAATATAGTGCAAAATATACAAGTTCTTTTGATCTGCCTGGAATAGCAGTGGGAGGTGTAAGTGTTGGCGAGGAAGTCGAAGAAATACATAGTGTAATTAATTACGTTGCGAAATTTTTACCAACAAATAAACCAAGATATTTAATGGGAATTGGCTCTTTAAGAGAAATTTCTTTAGCTGTTGCTAATGGATTCGATATATTTGACTGTGTTTTGCCTACAAGACTAGGAAGACATGGGACCGCATTTTTTAATGATGAAAGATTGAATTTGCGAAATGCCCGATTTAAAAATGACTTTTCTCCGATTGATAAAACTTGTGAATGTGAGACTTGTAAATCCTATTCTCGAGCATATTTGCATCATCTAATAAGAAATGACGAAATATTAGGATTAACCCTCATAAGTTTGCATAATATTGCTCACTTAATAAGATTTACTAATGCAATTTCTACTGCGATTAGAGATAATTGTTTTACAAATGATTTCGCTCCTTGGAAAACATCCTCTATTGCACACCATACATGGTAACGTCTTATCATAATTAATTAAATTATTAAAAAAGGTGCTCACTCTATTTAATACATTCGCTGAATTGCCCGAGGCGTACAAGGCCTTTGCTCCAACTGTTGATGTTCTTCCTCTTATTCCTTTATTTTTCTTTTTATTGGTATTTGTTTGGCAAGCTGCAGTTGGATTTAAATAAAATACTTTTAGTTTAGATTGTTAGTATTAGAAGGGATTTTCAAGTAAAATCGCATCTCCCGAATTATCTACAGCACTCTCTATAAAATCAGCAATTTTTAGAGCTCTTGAGGCTTGCTCACCATCTACCTCAGGAGTTTCTTTACCTTGAACGCATTTAAGAAAATGCTCAAGTTCTGCATAAAGAGGTTCAATGGAGGTTGTACTAACTTCTTCGACATAACCATCATTTCTATAAACTAATTCCCCATGTTCTGCTGTGTATGATTCATGAGACTTTCGATGGATTTGTAAAGAGTGATTTAAGAAATCAGTTTCTACTAGTCCATTTTGGCAGTGAGCACTTAAATTTCTAATTTTTTTATGACTCATTTTGCTGGCAGTTAAGCTTGCAATAACATTATTTTTAAAAACTAAAGTAGCATTAACATAATCTATTAATCCTTCGCTATTTCTTCCTCCAACAGCTGCTAATTTTTGTATTTTTGAGTTTACAAGCTCTAAAATAAGATCAATATCATGAATCATTAAATCCATTACTACCGATACATCATTTGCTCTGTCTGCATGAGGACTATGCCTCCTTGCTTCTAAAACAACAATTTCTTCATTATTAACAATTTTATTTAATTCTCTAAAAGCAGGATTAAATCTTTCAATATGTCCAACTTGTAATAGACAATTACTTTCATTAGCGGCCTCTATTAAGGATTTTGCCTCCAACTCATTAGCTGCAATAGGTTTTTCAATGAGAACGTTCGTACCTCCATTTAGACAATCTAGTCCAACCTTATGATGAAGTAGTGTCGGGACAGCAATACAAATCGCATCAACTTTTGGAATTAAGTCCTTATAATTTTTGAACCATTCACATTGAAATTGTTCAATCGCTAATTTACCTCTTTCTTCATTTGGATCTGCTACTCCAATGAGATTTGCATCTTTGAGTAAACTTAGCACTCGAGCATGATGCCAACCCATATTCCCTATGCCTATTACTCCAACCTTTACGGGTGATGAGGTTGGTTGCATAATTTTAAATCCATGTATTTATTATCATTATCCTCCATGGCGAGCCACATTTAGCTTTTGGGAAGAATTATTTTAACACGATCAATTTTTGGACCTGACATCGAAATAACTTCAAATTTGATGTTATTAGAATCTAAAACGTCCCCAATTTTTGGAACCAATTGAAATTTTTCTAGCAGAAATCCAGCAAGAGTATGATAATCTTCGCCTTCTGGAATGGAACATCCTAACTTCTTATTTATATCAATAATTTCTGATTTTCCAGCTATTGACCATTTTTTAGAGAAATTATCTAACATTCTCATATCGGAATAAATTCTATTGTTGAGCATTTCCTCTCCAACTATTTCGCCATTTAGATCAGCTGCAGTTATGAGCCCCTCTGTCCCACCATGTTCATCAACTACTAGTAAGAAAGGATTGTAGTCTCTCACTATTGGAAATATTTCTGCTAAAGAACATGTTTCTATAATTTTCGTCACTGGTAAAAGGAACGGCTCTAATAATGTATTTGATTCCATTTCACCTTTTGAAATTGGCTTGGCTAGATAACGTAAATCTAATACACCTAATACATCATCTAAAGACTCACCAATCACAAAGAATCGAGCATGGCGAGTTTTATCAACTTGTTTCATAAGTTCTGAAAAGGTTATATTTTTTGGCAAAGTTACCATTTCAGATCTTGGAATCATTACTTCTTTAACTTGTGTATCTTTTAAAGCAAAAACTCCCTCTAGAATATTTTTCTCATCTGGTTTTAAACCTGTTACATTGTCTGTTTCTATAAGAGTTTCTAATTCTCCTGCCGATAAACCCGAGTTTAGAGAATCCCATTTGTCATTTAAATTGAATAAGCCTAAACATGCGCTAGCAAAGAATTCTATTATCTTCACTATAGGATTCATAGCTTTTCTAACGGCATCAAATATTGTTGTAAGCCTCAATGCAGCAGATTCTGGATTGTTAATTACTAGTGCTTTAGGAATTAGTCCAGAAACGAGAGTAACAATTAAAACAACCAATAAAAACAATAGAAGATCATAAAATCTATTTGACAAGATATTGCTTTTCCAATAATCATTAGCCAGGTTATTGCTAAGCCATCCAATTGCAATTAATGAAATTGTCACTCCAAATTGAGAGGCAATTAATGAAGATCTAAAGCGTTTTTGAATTTTTAAAATTGAAAATGCTCCTTTCTTTTTTTCCTCTATCAACCTTAAAACTTTACTTGGCCTTATTAATAAAAAAGAGAGTTCACTCGCTGCGAAAAAAGCTGGGAAAAATAAAAGAAATAAAAGTAGAGTTATTTTCATTCAATAACAAATGAATAATGGGGGTGGCGAGGATCGAACTCGCCTTAGCCAAATTATGAGTTTGGTGCATTCACCAGATTGCTACACCCCCAAAGGGAATTTATGTAATTTTAATTTACATTGAATTTCAATATACAATATAAAAATAATATTTCAAAAAACACCTCATTTGGAAGTTTTTGTGAGATTTCTTTTTTTTCTTCTAATCTTTAAATATTAATTTAACTTTTACTAATGGGCAAATTTTCGGATAAGTATGATTTAAATAAAGCAAAATTGTTAAAACAGTTAATTGAAAAATCTTACAAGAAAGGAAACTTCACTTTATCTTCAGGAAAAAAAAGCAGTCATTACTTGAACTGTAAACCAGTCTCATTAAATGGCGAAGGCTTAAACTTAATAAGTGATTTATTTTTAGAGTTAAAGGACTCAAGGTCAAAAGCTGTAGCAGGATTGACATTAGGTGCAGACCCTATAGTAAGTGGATTAATTGTAAAAGCAGCTGCGCAAGGTTTAAACCTAAATGGTTTAATAATTCGTAAAGAAATTAAAAAATACGGTACAAAAGCTGGAATAGAGGGCCCCACATTAGAAGAAGGAACTTTGGTAACTGTTTTAGAGGATGTCGTTACAACTGCTGGTTCAGTGATAAAAGCTATAAAAAAGTTACGCGAAAATAATTATCTTGTTGAGGAAGTTTTGTCTATAGTTGATAGGCAAGAAGGGGGATTAGAAGCCCTTAGCGATGAAAATGTTAAATTAAAGAGTCTTTTTACCATAAAAGACTTTTTATAATTATTTCAAAATGCATTATATAAAAAAAAAGTTTTGGCTTGAAAAACTTGATTGTTTTTCTATTACTGGAAAAGATGCCAGAAAATTTTTGAATGGAATAACAACTGGTAATATTCTTAATTTAGAAAATAAAGTTATCAAAACTTGTTGGTTAACTCCAAATGGAGTTCTAAGGTCATTAATTGAAATTGTTTTTTTAGAAAAAAACTTAGAAGTAATTATCTTGGCGGGTAACACTAATGAAATAATTGATTACTTTAATAAAATAATTTTTCCAGCGGACGATGTATTTATAAGTGAAGCTTTCTTGATAAATAGAATTCAGGAAATTGATGAATCTAGTTCATGGAGAAATTACCAGCCTATTTTCTTCAAAATAGAAGATAAAGAATTTGAAATATATAAAAATAAACTAAATTTACTAAATCCTGATGATTTAAAACTTTGGAAGATTAATCAGGCAATACCCTCATTAGAAATGGAAATAAACGGAAAAAATAATCCTCTTGAGCTTGGATTACAAGATCTTATAGATTTTAATAAAGGTTGTTATTTAGGACAAGAAACAATGTCAAAAATAAAAAATGTTTCTTCTTTAAAACAAGAAATAAGAATTTGGAAATCATTTGAATCTAATTTGAATTTAGACGTTGAAGATAAAAATTTATATTTAAATTCTGCCAAGGATATTTCTGTAGGTAAAATAACAAGTTTTTTTAAATCAGATTCTCAAATAAAAGGTTTAGCAATGATAAAAAGAAAATATTTAGAGGAAGGAAGTTATTTTTTTTCAGAAATTTTTGGAAAAATTATTATTAATAAATCTGTAGGATCAATTTTTCTTTAATTGATTTTTAATTAAAAATTCTGCAATTTTTAGAGTAGCCAAACAATCGTCTTTGTTATATTGGATAATTTTTTTAAAAAATATTTCGTTTTCCGTAATTTGATATTGAATCCACCAATAAAGGGCTTTCGATCCACTTACATTTTTCTGCATCCATTCAAATCCAAGCCAATTAGAAACAGTTTTTAAGCCATAGTTTTTTAGTGGTAATATCCAAGACTTTCTTACTAAGGTATGTAAGTCTATAAATCTTGAGGCAAGTGAATCAATTTCTTCAAAACTAAAATTTAGGTTTTTAGCAATATTAATTATTGCTATCTTTTCTGTTTCTCCGTAATGTAAAACTGGCCATTCCTTCTTTGAAAAAAGTATTTCAATAATTTGCCTGTAAGATTCTCCTTTATTGTTTTTAAGATTTAAAATTGGTATATAGATAAGATCTTCTTTTTTATTAGACAAATTATTTACTTTTAAAAATCCATATAAAAAATCATGCTTTTCATCTGGATTTGACTCAATATCAAATATATAGAATCCCGAACATATTTTTTCTAATAGATCTTCCGTATTATTTTTATTAGAAATGAAATATGGTTCTCCAGAGATATATGCTTGTGCTTGCTTTACAAATATGGATGCTTTTTCATACTTCTGATCTTTGAATTTAGATAATTTCTCTCCAAGTTGTTTTTCGCTATACGAAGCTAATGTTTGGGTATTAGTTATTCCATTTGTTATGAGTAATGATGCAGTTTTGGACCCTATTCCATCTATATCTGTTAGATATCCATTTTCTTTTGCTTCTTTGTTACAAAATTTTTGCCAAGAACAAATAGTACATTTTTTTCTATCTTGAGTTATTTCTGGTATAGATCCCTCCAAGCATTCATTCAAATTTAATAAAACATTTAAAACTTTTTTTCTTAATTTTTTATTTAAATAAATTTCTTCAACTTTAATTTTTTTATAAAAAGTTGAAATTACTAATCCTTTCTCAATTTTAGATTCTTGAAAAGATTCCAAAAGAATAGAACAAAAAGCTAAGTCGAATAAATGTTCTTTAGTTGTTTTGTGGCCTAACTTATAAACAGCAGGTAAATATTTATATTGTCCCCATTTACTTTTACCTTTAGTCTTAAAAAGTAATTGTGGAAGTATCTCTGCGTTTATATTTTGGAAAAGATTTCCTTTGATTTTTAATCCAATTACCCCTTGATAACCATTTTCACAGGCTTTTAATCCTGTATATATTTCACCATTACAAAATTCAGAGAAAATTTGAAACTGATTAATTTTATCTATAGCTTTATGGGGAGACCAAACTTCATAAGATTTTTTACCCTTAAAATCGAGCCACGCTTTTCTTTTGCATCTTGTATAACTTTTTAAATGAAGAGAATTCAAATTATTTTTTAAGGTCGGTTTTAAAATTTACTCATATAAATTAGTATAGATAATTAAAAGAAATCAAGGAAATTTGACAGCTGATAAATTAGATAAGATAAAATTTGGAACTGATGGTTGGAGAGGAATTATTGGTTTTGACTTTAACCTGTCCAATCTTTCAAGAGTTGTTGTTGCTGCATGCCAAGAGTTGCATTATCAATACTATAAAGAAGTTAATTCAAAGAAAATTATTATTGGATATGATCGTAGATTTATGGCTTGTGAATTCGCCAAGCAAATAGTGCCTTTTGTAAGAGGATGTGGTTTCGAACCGATCTTATCTGATAGCTTTGTTACAACACCCTCTTGTAGTTTCTATGCCAAAGAAGTCGGTTGTCTTGGAGCGTTAATAATTACAGCAAGTCATAATCCATATAATTGGCTAGGTCTGAAAATAAAGAGCTTTAATGGATGTTCTGTTGACGAATCTTTTACAAGTGAAGTTGAAAAAAGATTAATGCTTGGAAATTCAATTGAAAAAATAGATGGTACTTATCAATTGGTAGATATAAAGAAATTTCATTTAGATAGAATTAAATCTCTTTTTGATATTGACTATATTTCCAAGAGATTAAAAAAAATGAAATTGAGAATTTTTGTAGATTCTATGCATGGTTCAGCTGCAAATTGTATGGCTGAGATTTTTGCTTCTAATGATTTAGAAGTTATTTCAGAAATCAGGAAAGATGCTGATCCTTTTTTTGGAGGAAAACCTCCTGAACCTCTTTTGAATTATGCAGATGATCTAAAACAAACACTAATTAAAAATTCAACAAATGAAGTGAAAACTTTAGGAATTATATTTGATGGTGATGGTGATAGAATTGCGGCAATTGATGAAAAAGGAAGATACTCTAGTACTCAAGATCTACTCCCATACTTTATTAGCTATTTGGGCGAAATTAAAAATAATTCTTATCCAGTTTTAAAGACTGTTAGTGGTTCAGATATTATTAAAAATATATCAGAGAGTCAAAATAGAGATGTTTTTGAACTTCCAGTTGGCTTTAAGTATATTGCTGAAAAAATGATTAAAGAAAAAATATTTATTGGAGGAGAAGAATCTGGGGGAGTTGGTTTTGGTGACTTTATTCCTGAAAGAGATGCTCTATATGCAGCGATGGTTTTATTAAATGGAATTGCTGAAAAATCTCAATATTTATATGAAACCTTAGATGAGATTCAAGAAGATTTTGGGCCAAGTTTTTATAAAAGAATTGATATTAAATTTCCAAACCAGTCAGAGAAAAATAACGTAAAAGATTTTATCATAGATAATATTCCTGAGAATATTAATAATCACAAGTTAAAAAGTATCTCAAAGATCGATGGAATAAAGTTGAGAATTGATAAAAATTTTTGGCTTCTTTTTAGGTTTTCAGGAACAGAACCTCTTTTAAGGTTGTATTGTGAAGCACCAAAAGAATCTTATTTAGATGAGTTATTAGATTGGGGACAAGTATTTATAAATTTGGCAGGAAAATAAGGATGAAAAATTTATTTTTAGCGAGTAAGAATAAAGGTAAAATTGAAGAATATAAGAAATTGCTTGCCGGAGTTAATTGTAAGTTGTTACTCCAGCCAGAATCATTAGAAGTTGAAGAGGATGGACTGACATTTAGAGATAATGCAATTAAAAAAGCGAGAGAAGTTTCTAGAAAAACGAATAATTTTTCAATAGCAGATGATTCAGGAATTTGTATTGAAGCACTAGGTGGTAAGCCTGGCATTTACTCATCTAGATATGCAGAAAATGATCAAAAAAGGATTGAACGAGTTTTAAGAGAACTTGATGGAGTTCAAAATAGAAGTGCTTTCTTTATTGCTTATATTTGTGTTTGTTCCCCAAATGGTGAAGTGATTATTGAATCTGAGGCCAAATGTCATGGCAATATTATTTTAAACCCCAGAGGAAAAAGTGGTTTTGGGTATGACCCAATTTTTGAGGAGAGTTCTACCAGATTAACTTTCGCAGAAATGAATAATGATATTAAAGACTCTTGTAGTCATAGAGGTAAAGCATTAAAAAAAATTATTCCAGATTTAATTGAAATTTTTTCTTAAAATCAATTAACCCAAGATCCATGAAGGCCATGAGGAATTGAAATGGGTAATTCATAAACAGCTAATTCTTTTAAGTCTTTTGCGTCTAATATCACTAAATCGCTTCCTCTTCTTTCTCCGTTCCATAGAATTATAAATAAAAATCCCTCATCTTCTTTTGAAGAGTTTTCTGATGGAACCATAATTGGTTCACTAACAAATCCACTTGAACCTGCTGACCAAAAAATCTCTTCCTTAGAAGTTAAATTTATTTTTTTTATTGCTTGAAGCGGAGCGTTCCCCAGCTTTTGAGATGTGCTTGCCATCCAACTAAAAGTTGCTTTTAATCCTAAGTTTTTAGGATTAACAACAGCAAATTCACAACATTGTTCACTGAAAGTTTCAAGTTCACAAGTTTTTGTCTTTAGATCGATGATTGATCTTTTCAGTTTTCCTTCTGGATATTTATCAAAGTCAATATCCCTAAAATTCTCGTCTGGACCAACTGATGGGAAATCATCATAAAAAATACTATCTAATACGATTTTGGAATCTTTTTCAAATGCGTTTACATGATGAAAAACGAATCCTTCTGGAGCATCTATTGTTAAAGGAGACTGTCCTCTAAACAATCCACTTTCTCTGGGGATGATAAAAAACTTTGCCTTTTTATTTGGGTTTGACTTTAGACATTGTGCTGCTCCTCTTTGACCCATTACAAATGGAAGAGGATTGAAATCAATAGCATTCTGTAAAAATATTGCCCAATTAGTTGTAATTGCGAAATCATGAAGGAATGCAAAGCCATTAAAGGTATCTTTTCTGTCAAAAATGAGCTCTCCAGAATTTGTACCAGCATTATCAAATTCCATTAATCTAATGGTACTTTTTGGCCCGGTTTGTACTCCAAAAGTGACTAAAAGTTCTGAAGATGTATTTGAGTTTAGGTCTGTTTTGGGATGAGCACTGAATGCTTCGTTAGGCTTTAGTACTCCTTTTAATGTTGTTAAACCAATAGTTTCAAGACTATCAGGATCCATTGCATGTGGACCTGCTGCTTCCCATAATGCAAGAATTTCATCTCCTAATTTAATGACATGTGTATTAGCGATATTCTTGAATTTTAGATCTAATACATTATTTAAAATTCCTCCATTTTTTTGTGTTCCAAAAACACCTCTATAAATAAATTTATCTATTTTTTCTTCTTCCAAATAGCCTTTAGTTTTAACAAATCTATTTGTTAATAATGGCTGACCATTTTTGAATTTTATGGATGTTATCATCCCATCACCATCAAATGGATGATGAACCCATTGTCCACCTCTCTCTAATATTCCTGGTCCATTTCTTAATAATGTTCCATTTAAATTTTGAATATTATTACCTTTGCTAATTTTTAGAGGCTCATTAGTTATCTCCTTTTCTACATTTTGATAAGCACTTGACCAATCTTCTTTTTTAAAAATATTAAATTTATCAATTTTTTTATCTTGTAAATTAGTCACAACAAAATAATCACTCCATCTATCTTCGCCAAAAATCAACTGAATTGTGGCTGATTTGAAAAAATTCCTATTTTATTGTTTTTCTAACATTCCTTTACTGCTTGGAATTGAATTAGATCTTCTTGGATCTATCTCGGTAGCCATTCTCATTGCTCTTGAAAAAGCTTTAAAGCACGCCTCAACTATGTGATGTGAATTACTTCCTCGTATTTGATTAATATGCAGAGTAATACCGCTGTTATTTACAAAGGCAATAAAAAACTCTCTTACTAGTTCAGTATCATAATTTCCTATTCTAGGAGCTTTTAATTGAAGATCATAAGATAGATGCGGTCTACCAGAGCAGTCTAAGGTGACTTGAACTAATGCTTCATCTAATGGGGCAAAGAAATGTCCAAATCTGCTTATTCCTTTTCTTTCTCCCAAAGCTTTTGAAAATGCTTTACCTAATGCGATTCCTACATCTTCATTTGTATGATGATCATCAATATGGGTATCTCCAATTGCTTTTATTTTTAAATCGAACAAACCATGACTGGATATTTGATGAAGCATATGATCTAGGAATGGTATCCCGGTATCAATCTCAGAAATTCCATTTCCATCTAAGTTTATAAATACAGAAATATCTGTTTCATTCGTTTTTCTTTTTATTTCAGATTGCCTTAGAGATGACATTTTTTGTGCAAAAAACTTAGTTTACATTCCATTAATGCAGTAACCCGCATCAACATAAATTGTTTGGCCTGAAATGCCGCTAGAGAGATCACTTAATAAAAAAGCAGCTGTATTACCTACTTCTGTTTGAGTGACTGTTCTGCGTAAAGGAGCCTTTTCTTCAACATTGTGAATCATATCTAAAATGCCACCTATAGCAGAACTCGCAAGTGTTCTTATAGGCCCAGCACTTATTGCGTTAACTCTGACTTGTTTTTCTGGACCAAGTTCTGCAGAAAGATATCTTACTGAAGCTTCTAAAGCTGCTTTAGCAACTCCCATCACGTTATAGTTAGGAATCGCCCTTTCTGAACCTAAATAAGTTAAGGAGACAACTCCAGCACCATCACTAAACAGTGGTTTTGCTGCTTTACATAAAGGTGCTAACGAATACGCACTTATATTAAGAGCTCTATCAAAACCCTCTGAAGTGGTAGCACTATAATCTCCAATCAATTCATCGCGTCCTGCAAATGCAAGACAGTGAACTAATCCGTCAATTTGCCCCCAATTGTCTTTTATATTTTTAAAGATTTCTTCAATTTGAGCTGGATTTTGAACATCAAGAGGCAAAAATAACGATGGGTTTAAAGGTTCAGTTAGTTCTCTAACTTTAGACTCGAATCTCCCTTTATCATCAGGCAAATATGTGATTCCAAGTTCTGCGCCAGCTTTTGAAAGTTGTTGAGCGATACCCCATGCTATTGAACGATTGTTGGCAATCCCTGTAACAAGAATTTTTTTGCCAGTTAGATTTAGAAGCATTTTGTTTATTATTTCTATTATTCTCCTATATAAAAGTACCTATCTTTACGGATTACTCCAAAATATACAATAATTTTCAAATATCAAAGAATTTTTAACTTAAACATGGTAAGAACAAATTCTATGGTTTTGGAATTAGGTTTTCAATTACCGAATTTCGAAATGTTAAATGCTAATTCTTCAAAAAATGAATATTTTAATTCTCATAATCTAGATAATCGGCATTTACTTTTAATGTTTATTTGTGCCCATTGCCCATTTGTCAAATATATTGAGAATCAAATTTCTACATTAAGTAAAGAAATTGAAAATACAGTTCAAACAGTTGCAGTTTCTAGTAATGATATTCTCACTCATCCTTCAGATTCTCCTAAAAATTTGAGATTACAAGCACAAAAAAAGGGATGGAGTTTTCCTTATCTATATGATGAAAATCAAAATTTTGCTAAGAAATTAAAAGCAGCTTGCACCCCAGATTTTTATCTTTTTTCAAATGAAGAAGATGGTGATTTTTTATTGTATTATCATGGCCAATTAGACGATAGTAGACCAGGTAATAATATCCCTCTATCTGGAAAAGATTTGCGCTCTGCTGTAAAAGATTTGAATCTAGATAATTCTTATCCTTCAAATCAGATGCCTTCTTTAGGTTGCAATATAAAATGGACTCCTGGTAAAGAACCAAGTTGGTTTAAATGAATTAAAATTTTTTTTTACCCATAGAAATATGGTTTAGGGTTAATATATTTACTATGCAGATACCTCCATTTACTTTAGATAGACAGTTCCAAGAAATTGGCTCTGAAATTGAGAGTGAGGTTTCTAAAGTTTTAAAAGGGGGTCAGTATATTGGAGGACAAGAAATTGCCAAATTTGAGGAGAGTTTTTCAAATCTGATTGGTGTTGAAAATACTATTGGATGTAATAGTGGAACTGATGCTTTAGTATTAGCTTTGCGCGCATTAGATATTGGTGTGGGTGATGAAGTTATTACCTCATCTTTTAGCTTTTTTGCAACTGCAGAGGCTATTAGTGCAGTTGGTGCTAATCCTGTTTTGGTAGATATAGATCCAGAAACTTATCTCATTAATACTGAGCTAATAGAACAAGAAATAAATCCTAATACCAAGGCAATTATGCCAGTTCATCTATTTGGTAATGCAGTGAATATGACCTTAATAAAATCTTTGGCCAAGAAATATGACTTAAAAGTAATCGAAGATTGTGCTCAGGCAACATGCACAATGTGGGAAACTTCCAAAGTTGGTAGTATCGGAGATATAGGCTGTTTTAGCTTTTTCCCTACTAAAAATTTAGGAGCTGCTGGAGATGGTGGAGCAGTAACAACTTCAGATCAGAAGATTGCAAAAAAAATTAGAGAATTGGCTGTTCATGGCAGCCCAATAAGATATCATCATACCCAAATTGGATATAACAGCAGACTTGATACCATTCAAGCTGCCATATTAAATATTAAAATTAAGTATGTTTCTAATTGGATTAATAATCGCCAAAAAATTGCTAATAATTACCTTGATTTATTAGAAAAAAATCCATTTATTAGTTTTCCAAAAATTAGCTCTGATTCAATTTCCCATTCCTGGAATCAATTTGTAATCAAATTAAGAAACGATAAATATTTTTTAAATGAAGATTTTTCAAATTTATTTGATACTGATTGCAAAAAATACTATTCATTAAGGAATTTGGTAAAACAACAACTTTTTGAAAAAGGTATTAATTCAATTATTTATTATCCAATTCCAATACACGCACAAATAGCTTACAAAAATAAAAATTTTTCTAGAACAAAACTCATTAATACAGAGAGAATTTGTACAGAAGTTCTTAGTCTTCCAATGTTTCCTGAAATTTCTTATGAAGAGCAAGTTTATGTAGCAGAAAATTTAAATAAAGTTTTAAAGAATTGTATAGAGGAAATTCAAATTTCAGCATAAAGTGATTTAAACAATCTTTGCTGTATGTTGTGATTGACAATAGGACTTGAATAATTATTTTTTTCTAAATTAGATATCCCCCCATTTAATAATTCTGAATTTGACACTTTAGATAATTCAGGAATCCAATATTTTATATATTTGCAAATAGGATCAAATTTTTTTGCTTGGGTGTATGGATTAAAAATTCTTAGTGGTTTTGGATCCATACCGCTACTGGCGCTCCACTGCCATCCCCCATTATTTGCAGATAAGTCTCCATCAACCAAAGTCTCCATAAATTTTTTCTCGCCCATTTGCCAATTGCATATAAGATCTTTTACCAGAAATGAAGCGACTATCATCCTACATCTGTTATGCATCCAGCCAGTACTATTTAGTTGACGCATTGCAGCATCTACTATAGGTACTCCGGTTTCTCCGTTGCTCCAATGCTGAAACCATTCATTATTGTTTTGCCATGGAAAGTGATCCCATTTTTTTCTATATGGACCTTTCTCTAGCTCTGGGAAATGGAATAAGCAATGTTGATAAAATTCACGCCAAACAAGTTCTTTTTGCCAAGTTTCAATTGATAGATAATTTCCTTGATTTGCAAAATCTGAATTTAAATTTAATGTTGCGTTCCAAATTTTTCTAATGCTAATGGTGCCAAATCTGAGAGATGCACTTAGAAAAGATGTCCCATTATGGGAAGGAAAATCTCGTGCCGAATTATAAGAATATATTTTTTTTTCGTTAATGAAGTTTTCTAATAATGTTTCTGCAGCATTCTCTCCAGGTCTACATGGACAAATATTCGAACCAGGAAATTTGATATTTTTGATAAATTTCTCTAGAACCGAATCAGATGAATTTATTGTCTTATTTTCTTTGAGTTTATTATCTATATCTTTAAACTGGAAAGCAACTTTATCTTGGTCATATGGACCTAATAAATTCATTTTTGATTTAAGGTTTTTATAAAAAGGTCCATAAACTGAATAAGGTTTATTATTTCCGGAAAATATTTTTAAAGGTTCCAATAATAAGTGATCCCAAGTTTCAATAACTTGGATATTTTGTTCTTCTAAATTTTTTTTTATTTTTAAATCGCGATTAATCTCATAAGGTTCAATTGATCTATTCCAAAAAACAAATTTAGCATCTATTTTCTTTGCTAATTGAGGAATTATTAATACCGGATCTCCTTCTTCCATGATTAATCTACTACCCATTTTTTTCCAATTATTTCCTAATTCTTGAAGCGAATTTCCTAGAAACCAAGCTCTTGAACTTGCATTGAAATCGTGTGGGTAATTTTTATCAAATATGTAAGTTGAAGTAATAGCATTTGATAATGAAAATGCTTTGATTAAAGCTTGATTGTCAAATATTCTTAAATCCTTTCTATGCCAAAAAAGTATTCTAGGTTTATTCATAATTCATCTAAAAATTGTTTAGCTCTAAACCAAGCTGTAACAGTTTTTGCGTCAAGAATCTCATCCCCACTAGAAATAAGATTATCTAGTTCGTTCGGATCTAAAATTAATACTTCTATATCTTCATCTAAATCTCCTTTAACCTCGGAATTTAGTTTGCTCAAATCACGCGCTAAAAATAAATAAATTTCTTCATCTGCATAACCAGGAGCGGGGACAAGAGTTCCTAATTCATCCCATTTGTTTGCACTAAATCCAGTTTCTTCTTGTATTTCTCTTTTAATTGAATTAATAGGTGTTTCACCTATTTCTAATGTGCCTGCTGGAAACTCTAATAAATACCTTGAAACAGCAAATCTATATTGCCTAAGAATGATAACTTTATTGTCTTTTGTAATAGGTACGGCTAATGCTGCCCCAGGATGCTTAATGTATCCATATTCACCTTCGTGTCCATTTGGAAGCTCAATTCTATTTATTTCGAAACTAAATTTTTTTGACTTTAACTCAGATATTTTTTCTTTAAAAATGGATCTTTTTAAAAAGTTTATTTTGCCCATGAATTTTAAATAAAAACAGCCTAACAGTTATTTTTTGGTTTTGTAAATCAATTAATAGACCATTTTGGGTCATCAAACTTTGTGATTTTTTGGCTTCTACTTAAGATTTCAGAAAGTGGTGTAATAACGAAATTCCGATTCATGAATCTAGGGTGAGGTAATGTTAATTCCTCGTCAACCGTATGAAAATCTTCCCACCAAAGAATATCTAAATCGAGACATCTTGATAGCCATTTCTTACCCTTTGGCGTCTCTTCTCGTCCGAAAAATCTCTCTAACTTTTTTAGCTCTTTTAAAAGTAATTTCGCTTTTTTAGTTGATGGTTTTGGGAAAGAATTACTTTTTATAAGTAATAGAGTATTTAAATAATTTGGCTGCTCATTATCAACACCATGAGGTAATGTCTCATAAATTGAAGACCAAAAAAAGTTTGCATAAAATTTGCTTTTCTCTTCTTTTTTTTGGTTGGAACTATCTCCCCACTCATTTATTATTTCCTCTATTTTTGGTTTGCAAATTAATAGTGAATCAAGAGGGCTTCCGAATTTACTATCAATATTTGCTCCGAGGGATATACATAGTCCATTTTTGATATTAAGATTTGATAATTCCACTACAAAAAACAAAGTTATTGGATAAATTCTATATCAGGCATTTTTAAAGTGATTTTGAACCCCGAGTTAAAAGAAAAAGGAGAAATAAAAGATTTAATGAAGTCGAAGGATTCTTTTAGAGCTTTTCCTTTGGCCGCAATTACAGGCCATAGCTTATTGAAATTATCTTTACTTTTGGCAGCAGTTGATCCAAGTTTAGGGGGAGTGATTATTGCTGGTGGAAGAGGTACTGGTAAGTCAGTATTAGCAAGGGGTTTACATACTTTACTTCCTCCTATAGAGGTATTAGATAATGAATTAATACTTGAAAAGCTAATTGAGAAAAATAGTGGAACTTCATTAAGACCTATTGGGAGGAACCTTGATCCAGATAAACCAGAGGAATGGGATATTAGTACTAATAAATTGTTGGAGGAGGTAATTGGAAGTGATTATTTGAATCAAATTGAAGAAATTCCGAAGAAAGTAAGAGAGGCACCATTTATTCAAGTTCCTATTGGCATAACCGAAGACAGACTTGTTGGATCAATTGACGTCGCTGCATCATTAAGTACGGGGGAACAAGTTTTTCAGCCTGGAATTTTAGCAGAGGCTCATAGAGGTGTTCTTTATGTAGATGATATAAATTTATTGGATGATGGAATTGTAAATTTAATTCTTGAAGCCACAGGAAGAGAGAAAAATAATATTGAAAGAGATGGTTTAAGTCTCTCTCATCCTTGTAAGTCACTTTTAATAGCAACTTATAATCCTGAAGAAGGAGCTCTAAGAGATCATGTTTTAGATCGTTTTGCCATCGTGCTTTCCGCAGATCAATCTATTGATAACGCTCAAAGAGTTGAGATTACAAAATCTGTTTTATCGCATGCAGAAAATAATATTCAATTTTCAGAAAAATGGTCGGAAGAATCTGATAATTTATCCACTCAATTAATTTTGGCAAGGCAATGGTTAAAGGATGTCAAGATAACAAAAGAGCAAATAACCTATTTAGTGAATGAAGCTCTTAGAGGAGGAGTAGAAGGGCATAGGTCAGAATTATTTGCAGTAAAAGTGGCAAAGGCCAATGCAGCTCTTCGAGGCGATGAGAATGTAAATTCTGAAGATCTTAAAGTCGCAGTTAGGTTAGTTATTCTCCCACGAGCAATGCAAATTCCTCCAGAAGATGATGATATTCAACCCCCCCCTCCAGAGGATCAGAGTCCCCCCCCTCCACCTCAATCAAACAATGAAGAGTCAGAACCTGAGGCTAATGAAAATGATAATGACCTAGACCAAGAACAAGAACAAGAAGAAGATAATTCTGATGGAGAAGAAGAATCTACTCCCGATATACCTGAAGAATTTATATTAGATCCTGAGGCATGTATGGTTGATCCTGATTTATTGCTTTTTTCATCAGCTAAAGCTAAAGCCGGAAATAGCGGAAGTAGATCAGTGATATTCAGTGATAGTAGAGGAAGGTATGTGAAACCTATAATTCCAAGAGGTAAGGTAAAAAGAATTGCGGTAGATGCGACTTTGCGAGCTGCAGCTCCTTATCAAAAATCGAGAAGAATAAGGAATCCTAATAAATCAATAGTTATTGAAGAAAACGATTTTAGGGCTAAGCTTCTTCAAAAAAAGGCGGGAGCTCTAGTGATTTTTCTGGTTGATGCTAGTGGATCTATGGCTTTAAATAGAATGCAAAGTGCTAAAGGCGCAGTAATAAGACTTTTAACAGAGGCATATGAGAATAGAGATGAAGTTGCTCTTATACCCTTTAGAGGTAATCAAGCAGAGGTTCTTTTGCCTCCAACAAGATCAATAACTGCAGCGAAAAGAAGGCTAGAAACAATGCCTTGTGGAGGTGGATCTCCTTTAGCTCATGGACTAACGCAATCAGCAAAAGTAGCAAAAAATGCTCTTTCTACTGGAGATATAGGTCAAGTTATTGTTGTTGGAATTACCGATGGAAGAGGAAATGTTCCATTAGGATTATCTCTAGGACAAAATGAAGTTGAAGAAAACGAAAATACAAATGCAAATTTAAAGCAAGAGGTTCTTGATATTGCAGCAAAATATCCCATGCTTGGGATAAAACTTTTGATAATTGATACAGAAAGAAAATTTATTGCAAGTGGATTTGGTAAAGAATTAGCAGAGGCAGCTCAAGGGAAATATGTTCAACTGCCAAAAGCTACAGATAAAGCAATCGCAGCTATGGCTTTAAATGCTATAAATGAATTCTAAATATTTTTTATGGATAAATTTCGTTAAGAAATTTCGAAAGTCCAATCGTTAAATCTCTTATAGATTTGGTTAATTCTTTATCTTGAGTTAATTTTTCAAAATCATCACTCATATCGTCTATTTTGGTTGAAATAGATCTAGCAGCATTTATTGTCAATTTAATGTCGTTAAGGGTTTC
The DNA here is from genome assembly GCF_017696275.1 of Prochlorococcus marinus XMU1405. Lineage (NCBI taxonomy): Bacteria > Bacillati > Cyanobacteriota > Cyanophyceae > Synechococcales > Prochlorococcaceae > Prochlorococcus > Prochlorococcus marinus. The sequence goes on from NZ_JAAORF010000001.1 coordinate 280,778, forward strand.
TTTATCATCGATAGTAGACAAAATGTTATTTAAATGATTAGCAGCAGTTGTAATTTCTTTTATTAGAGGTTCAACTCTTTCTATTTCTTTTTTCGATAAATAAATTAATTCATCAAGATTTTCTTGTGTTTTGTCAAATTGATTAATTGAGTTGAGGATGTTCTCAATTAAGTTTTCTTGATTTGTTTCTTTTAAAAGTTGACTTATTCTATTAGTTATATTTGAGAGACTTGATAGTTGCTTACCTGTGATAGTGTCTCCCTGACAAATAATTAATTTGGTATCGCATTTTTCTGAAATAGGTTTTGCTGTATTTTTGGGAATTGTCTTGTCACTAGTTTCTAAAGCAACTTGTACATCTCCTCCAAGGAAAGAATTTGTGACTACCCTAGCAAATGCTGGCCTTGGAAGGATAATGTCAGGATTATTTAAAACTATTTTTGCTTTAATTGATTCATTCGTAAACAAGATATCTTCTATCGATCCTACTAAAATTCCTCTGTAAGTAACTGGAGATTTTTTTGATAAACCGCTTGCGTTATTGAATTCAGCAAAGAGGTACCAATTTTTTGAAGATAATTTTACTCCTCTTAGCCAAAAAGAAAAGAATGTGAAAATTAAAATTCCTCCTAATAAGGAAAAACCAACTATTGAATCTCTCAAGCTTCTACGCATAATTTCTAAATGTCTTTGGGTTGCATTGGACCATCAAGTTTCCCATGCCTAAATTGGAATACATAGGGATCTTTACTCTCTTTAAATTCATCAATCGAGCCTGCCCATCTAAATTTACCTCCATAAAGTATTAAAACTTTATCTGAAGTTCTCTCTATAGTACTAAGAACATGGCTAACTACAATAGATGATCCGCTAGCTTTATGATTTGTTTTATTAATTAAATCTTCAATTCTTGAAGAGGCAATTGGATCAAGGCCAGCAGTTGGTTCATCAAAAAGTAATAAAGGTTTTGACTTTACTTTGAGAGTCTGATCATTAATTAATGCTCTAGCAAAACTTACTCTTTTTTGCATGCCTCCGCTTAATTCATTTGGAAGTTTTTTTTCAACATTAAATAATCCTACTTCAGCTAAGCATTCACATACTATTTCATGAATTAACTTTTTAGATAGGTTTTTATTTCTCTTAAGGAGAAAACCTACATTTTCTTCAATAGTTAAAGATCCTAATAAAGCGGGGTTCTGAAAAACTAGTCTTACATCAGGAGGATTATTTTGATCTAATCTCAAATATGTTTGTTTTTCACCAAATATTCTTAATTCTCCTTTGGTAGGTAGTATGAGTCCTGCTAATATTTTTAATATTGTTGATTTACCGGAACCTGAGGGGCCCACAATAGCTAATTTTTCTCCATCATTAAGTTCAAAATTTATTTGATCAAGCACATCTACTTCTCCCCAGCTAATTGAGAGGTCTTTTGTTTCAACTGCATGCTTTGATTTCTTCAAAACTTATTTAAAAACATCTTTCATTTCATTTTGCCTATTTTTAGAAATAAAAAAAGGATGTATGAATTTAATTTATAATGGTTCTATTATAGTTTTAAATTTGATAAAAATAATTTAAGAGTTTTTTTAATGAATAAGCGAAAAAAAAGAGTTAGAAGATTGTACAAATATCATAAAAAGTATAACTTTCATCTATTAAACAAAATTTCGAGAATTTTGAGTTGGCTTTTGCCAGGACTGGTAATAAAAAGATGGATGCTTACTTCTGCAATAGGATTCCTCACTTCATTATTGGGCCTGTCAATTTGGACAAATTTAAGTCCCCTTTATTGGTTTACTGAAATATTTTTTGGTTTATTAATAGGTTTAACAAAAGTCTTACCCGTTTCAATACTGGGGCCATTAATTTTTGTTGTTGGAATAATATTAATAGGGATTGGACAAAATAGAAGTATTAATTCTATTCAAAAAGCGCTTGTTCCAGAAAAAAATACATTCTTAGTTGATGCATTAAGAGTTAAGAGTAAATTAAACAGAGGTCCTAATATTGTTGCAATTGGGGGTGGTACAGGCTTATCTACTTTACTGAAAGGCCTAAAAAATTATAGTAGTAATATTACAGCAATCGTAACTGTATCCGATGATGGCGGAAGTAGTGGAATTCTCAGAAAACAATTAGGTGTGCAACCTCCAGGAGATATTAGAAATTGTTTGGCAGCCTTATCAAACGAGGAACCTACTCTAACAAGATTATTTCAGTATAGATTTTCAGGAGGAAGTGGTCTTGAAGGTCATAGTTTCGGAAATCTATTCTTGTCAGCTTTAACAACAATTACAGGCAGTTTAGAAAAGGCAGTGCAGGCCTCTAGTAAGGTCTTGGCGGTACAAGGTCAAGTTTTACCTGCAACAAATATTGATGTTATGTTATGGGCCGAATTAGAAGACGGTGAAAAAATTTATGGTGAAAGCAATATCAGTAAATCTAAAAAATTAATTTCGAGGATTGGTTACCTACCAGAAAATCCTTCTGCTCTACCAAGTGCTCTTGAATCCATAAAAGAAGCAGATTTAATTGTTCTTGGCCCAGGTAGTCTATACACATCATTATTGCCAAATTTGTTAGTACCAGAGATAGTAGATGCCTTATTGCAAAGCAATGCCCCAAAAATATATATAAGTAATTTGATGACTCAGCCAGGAGAAACAGATGGACTTGATGTTTATCAACATATCAAAGCAATAGAAAAACAATTATCAAATTTTGGAGTTAATACTCGAATTTTTAACTCAATCTTATCTCAGATTAAATTTGAAAAGTCTCCATTAGTAGACTATTACGAAAGTAGAGGGGCAGAGCCTGTCCAATGTAATAAAGAAAAATTATTATCTGAGGGTTATTATGTTTTGCAGGCACCATTATATTCAAAAAGGATAACTCCAACTCTTAGACATGATCAAAGGAGACTCGCAAGAGCAGTTATGTTTTTATACCGCAAATTAAAAAAATTAAACTAATACGCATCTTGAAGTTCATAGAAATCTGGCTGAATATAATCTTTTCGTAATGGCCATCCTCTCCAATCTTCAGGCATTAATAGTCTTTTAGGATTTGGATGATCAATAAAATTTATTCCATACATATCAAAAGTTTCTCTTTCTTGCCAATCACTTCCTTTAAAAATGTTATATAAACTAGGGATTGATAAATCAGAATCTCTTTTTAAGAAAACTTTTAATCTGACTTCATTAATTTTTTCGATTTTTTGTAAATCATTAACAGTTATAAAATGGTAGAAACTTACAAGATTTTTACCAGGCCCCTCATCGTATCCTCCTTGACATTGGAGATAGTTGAATCCGTAATTTTTTAAAGCTGAAACTGCTTCATATAATTTGTTAGGTTCCACAGAAATGTTTTCAATTCCTATGTGATCATCAGATAAAGATTGATTTGGAATTCCTTCTTGAGATAAATATTGACTTATAACCCCTTCTTTTTCTATTGAATTATCTGAGGATTTGGCTAAATCTTCTTTTTCCATTAATCTTCGGTAATAATTTCAGCTTTTTCGGTATTTTCAGGCAATTCAGTTATTTTTTCTTTTTTAGAGGAAGGAATAACGTTGGCTGAGGTTTTGTTGAGGTATTCCCCAGTATTTTCAGAGAAAACAAGATTCATTTTGTGATCAGATGTCATATATCTGTGATTTTGTTCTGTTTTTGTCCTCTCTGAAATTGATTCATTACCAACTTTTTTTCTTAATTTAATAACAGCATCAAAGATTGCTTCTGGTCTTGGTGGACATCCAGGAAGGTATAAATCTACTGGTATCAATTTATCAACTCCTCTTACAGCAGTGGTTGAATCAGCGCTGAACATTCCTCCTGTAATTGTACAGGCACCCATCGCAATCACATATTTAGGTTCAGGCATTTGTTCATAAAGTCTTACTAGTGCTGGAGCCATCTTCATCGTTACTGTTCCTGCAACTATTAGCAGATCTGCTTGCCTTGGCGAGCTTCTAGGTACTAAACCAAATCTATCAAAATCAAATCTAGATCCGATTAAGGCAGCAAATTCTATAAAACAACAAGCTGTACCGTATAAGAGAGGCCACAAACTGCTTAATCTAGCCCAATTATGAAGATCGTCTAAACTTGTTAATATAATATTTTCGCTTAAATCTGTAGTAACTTGGGGTGCACCAAGAGGATTGCAAGTTCCTTCTCGAATTTCTCTTATTGCTTTTGGGGATAATTGTGGATTCACTTTTTTAGCTCCATTCTAAAGCACCTTTTCTCCATGCGTATGCTAAAGCGATAACAAGTATTGCGATGAAAATTAAAGCCTCAATAAAGGCTAATAATCCTAATCTATTGAAAGCAACAGCCCAAGGATAAAGGAATACTGTCTCAACATCAAATATAACGAAAACTAAGGCAAACATGTAATAACGAATATTAAATTGAATCCATGCTCCCCCTATAGGCTCCATTCCTGATTCGTATGTAAGCTTTCTTTCCCCTGTTCTACCTTTTGGGGCAACGATGAGGTTAGTAATTAGAGCTAGAATTGGAACTGCTGCGGCAATTAGAAGGAAACCTAAAAAATATTCATAGCCAGTTAATACAAACATCTTAAAAAATTAATTTTGAATAAAAGTCGCTTAATGAAGCAAAATCTTTTAAAGTTCTTAAAGAACAATAATAAACCGTGAGTGAAAACATTCAACCAGCCTCTGAGGAAAACAAAATAGTTGAAGACCTTGAGAAGATAAAACCTTCTGAAAATATCTCAGGAGTAAAAGTTGAACAACCTGTCTTTAATTTAGAACAAAATAGATTCGAATGTAGAAGCTGTGGATACATTTATGATCCGTCTGAAGGAAATAAAAAATTAAACATACCTAAAAATACTCCTTTTTCAGATTTGGATGGGAATACTTTCGCTTGCCCTGTTTGTCGAGCAGGTAAAAATTTTTACAAGGATATAGGTCCCAAATCTAAACCTAGTGGTTTTGAAGAAAATTTAGTTTATGGGTTTGGTTTTAATAGTTTACCTCCTGGACAAAAAAACATATTGATTTTTGGAGGCCTGGCTTTTGCTGCTGCTATATTCCTTTCTTTGTACTCTTTGCATTAATATATACAGATGAAAAAAATTTTTACTAGTATTCCCAATCTTCTTTTATCAGTTCTTCTTTGTTTTGTATTGAGCAGTTGTTCATCTACAGGAGTAAAGATGAGTGATAGCAGCCCTTGGAAAACAATTAAGTTTGAAGACCAGGCTAATGCATTAGATGTTGATTTTATAGATGATAGAAATGGATTTTTAGTAGGCTCTAACAGGCTTATTATGGAATCTAATGATGGAGGAGAAAATTGGGAAAAAAGAAATTTAGATTTACCAAGTGAAGAGAACTTTCGTCTCCTAGATATTGATTTTAAAGGTGAAGAGGGATGGTTAATAGGTCAGCCTTCATTAGTTATGCATACACTTGATGCAGGAAAGAATTGGACACGTTTATCTCTAGGTAACAAATTACCAGGCCAACCATTTCTAATAACAACTGTCGATAATGATGTTGCAGAATTGGCTACCACTGCAGGTGCTATCTACGAAACCTCAGATGGTGGTGAATCATGGAATGCAAAAGTTGTAGATGCATCTGGTTCTGGTGGTGTAAGAGATTTAAGAAGAACTAATAAGGGAGATTATGTCAGTGTAAGTAGTCTAGGTAATTTCTTTTCTACTTTGGAAAAAGATAGTGATTCATGGATAGCTCATCAAAGAGCTAGTAGCAAAAGAGTTCAAAGCATTGGTTTTAATCCAGAAGGAAGTTTATGGATGCTTTCTAGAGGAGCAGAAATTAGATTTAATGAAGATACTAATGATCTAGAAAATTGGTCAAAGCCTATCATACCAATTCTTAATGGATACAATTATCTAGACATGGGATGGGATCCAAATGGTGATATTTGGGCTGGTGGAGGTAATGGAACCTTAATAGTAAGTAAAGATCAAGGTAAAACTTGGATTAAAGACCCCATTGCTTCTGAATTACCCACAAATTACATTAAAATAGTTTTTCTTGATAAGGAGGCTTTAGATAGTCAAAAGGGATTTGTACTTGGCGAGCGTGGTTATATCCTTAAATGGAATAGCTAATCTTAAATAACTTGAGTTAATAATAAAAAAAAAATTAATTTTTGAAAGATTTAGCAACTGTCTGTAACCAACCTGTTAATTTCTTCGCGAAGTTATGATTTTACCCTGTAAGATCATATGGTAAACATTTGTGATTATGGCCGCAGGTTCAACGGGTGAACGCCCATTCTTTGAAATAATCACCAGTATTAGATACTGGATTATTCATGCAGTAACATTACCAGCTATCTTTATAGCAGGCTTCTTATTTGTATATACAGGCTTAGCCTACGATGCTTTCGGAACTCCTCGTCCAGATAGTTATTTCCAATCATCTGAATCTAAAGCACCTGTTGTAACTCAAAGATATGAAGCTAAATCTCAACTAGATTTAAGAACAAAATAACAATGACTAATTCTCAAGCTCCAATGCAGGCTGCGGAAGTCCGCGTTTATCCTATATTTACTGTCCGTTGGCTAGCGGTTCATGCTCTTGCTATTCCATCAGTATTCTTTTTAGGTTCTATTGCTGCTATGCAGTTCGTAGCCCGATAAATTTAACTATCATGCAAGTAAACGAAAATCCTAACAAAGTTCCAGTTGAACTTAATCGTACAAGCCTTTATTTAGGTTTATTATCAGTTTTTGTATTGGGAATATTATTTTCCAGTTACTTTTTCAATTAAATTAAAATCATGAGTAAATTAAAAGGACCAGATGGAAGAATTCCAGATAGACTTCCCGACGGTAGACCAGCAGTTGCATGGGAAAGAAGATGGACTGAAGGAACTCTTCCTCTATGGCTTGTCGCTACAGCAGGTGGAATAGCAGTTATATTCGTTTTAGGAATATTCTTCTATGGTTCATACCAAGGAGTTGGAGGTGGAGGCTAACAAATCCTTACCTTGTCCTGATAATCACTAATATCAAATAAGCTTAATAAGAATCAGTAAATATCCTTAGTTTATCTTTTGTGGAGCTTGGGATATTTTCTTTTTGGGTTATCAATCCATCTTTTAATGAAAAATGAGACTTACTTTTTGGTCTTTCTTTTTCAATTAATTTAGCTACTTCAAATATTATTTTATTAGCCACTTCAGTATTTGATCTAAGATTATCCAAAACCATCTCTACAGAAACTTCTTGATGAGTTTGATGCCAGCAATCATAATCAGTAACCATAGATAAGGAGGAGTAAGCTATTTCAGCTTCTTTAGCTAATCTTGCTTCTGTGTGGTTCGTCATTCCAATTATTGAACATCCCCAACTCCTATATAAATTAGATTCTGCTCTAGTTGAGAAAGCGGGACCTTCCATTGCCAGATAGGTACCCCCTCTATGTAATTGTCTACCGCCAGGAATATTTTTTTCTCCGATTTCACTTAATATACGTGATAAATTTGTGCAAAAGGGATCTCCCATAGTTACGTGAGCAACAGCTCCTTCGTTAAAGAAGGTTGCAGGTCTATTTTTGGTCCGGTCTATAAATTGATCTGGAACCACTATATCAAGTGGCCTTATCTGTTCTTGTAATGAACCAACTGCTGATGGAGCAATAATCCATCTTACTCCTATTGATCTTAGAGCCCAAATATTAGCTTTGTAAGGAATTTCAGAAGGATTTAAACTATGTGTTCTGCCATGTCTAGGAATAAATGCTATCTCTAGGTTTCCAAGATTATATACTTTTATTGAATCAGAAGGTTTACCATAGGGAGTATTGATTTCAAGTTCTCTTGAGTACTCTATTTGATCCATTGAATAAAATCCACTTCCACCAATCACTCCTAATCTTGATTTTTTAATTGGCAATAAATGTTCTTTATTCATAGTGATGTAAATGACTTTTAATCATCTGGTACTAATTGGAGGAGGACATTCAAATGTTTCTTTATTGAAGAAATGGTTAATGTTTCCGAAATTAATGCCAGAAATTCCTGTTTCAATTATATCTAGAGATTCTCATTTGGTTTATTCGGCGATGTTCCCATCGGTGATTTCAAAATCAATCACTCTAGAAGAGAGTTTAATTGATATAAAATCTTTAGCAAAAAATGCAAAAGTCTCTTTTATAGAAGAAGAAGTAAAGGATATTGATTTCAATTTAAAGAAAATTGTTTTAAGTAATAGACCTTCAATTAATTATTCAAAGTTGGTGCTTAATCATGGAAGTCAAACAATAATTCCAAAAGAATTTGAATCACTAGTTAAAAATCGAAATGCTTTTTCAATTAAACCTTTTTTAAGGGCTTATGACTTAATACTAAAAGAGGACATTTTTGATTCATTTAATGAACTTCCATTTGTAATTGTTGGGAGTGGCCTTGCTGCAATTGAAGTATCATATGCTTTGCGAAAAAGATGGGGAGATAGACCTTTAAAACTATTATGTGATTCAAGAAAAATTAATAATACAATTCTAAAAAGTTTACGGAATTCCAATATTGAATTAGTTGAAAAACTTAATTTTGATTATGGCAAGATTCTTTTATGTACTGGAAATACATCTCCGTTATGGGCACAAAAAAAATTATTAGATTCGGATTCTTATGGCAGAATAATTACAAATCAGAATTTACAGATAAAAAGTTTTTCTGGAATCTTTGCTGTCGGTGATTGTGCAGTTGTAGGTTCAACAAAAAGACCAGCATCGGGAGTTTTTGCAGTAAAAGTTGTAAATACATTAGTACAAAATCTAAAAAAAGATACAGAAGGTAGATCATTAAAAAAGTGGTTTCCTCAAAAGATCGGATTGCAAATAGTAAATATATTTCCAAGCCATCATCCAAAGGCTTTTGCTATTTATGGCAATTTTGTTTTCGGCCCTTCTTTTATTTTTTGGATTTTAAAGCATAAAATTGATCTCAAATTTATTAAAAAGTTCAGATCAAAAAGGCTAATGATGAAGAGTAGTGAAAAAAATATTTCATTGAATGATTGCAGAGGATGTGCAGCTAAAATCCCTCAGTTAGTTTTGAATAAATCATTAATAAATTCTAATTTAAATTCTTTTGCCTCATCACCTGAAGATTCAGTTGAAATATATCAAAATGGTCAAGATATTATCTTGCAAAGTGTAGATGGATTTCCTGCTTTGGTAAGTGATCCTTGGCTTAATGCAAAAATTACTACTTTGCATGCTTGCTCAGATTTGTGGGCATGCGGAGCAAAACTTTCATCCGCGCAGGCTTTAATTTCATTACCAAAAGTTGAAAGGGAATTTCAGAGTTACCTCTTTTCTCAATCACTTCAAGGTATTAAATCAACAGTTGAGGATCATGGAGGCGAATTACTTGGAGGCCATACTTTCGAGGCAAGAAGTTTAGTAAATAAACCTTATTCATTAGGAATGGATATTTCTTTAACAGTTCAAGGTATTTTAAAAAATGGAGCAAAACCATGGCTTAAATCTGGAATGAATATTGGAGATATTCTCATGATGTCTAGACCTCTTGGTGTTGGGATTTACTTTGCCGGTCAAATGCAAAATATTAATATGCTAGGTAGTTCTTCTGAAGTAATTAATAATTTAGTAAAGAGTCAGCAATATTTGATTGATGAAATTTATCTTTTTCAAGATCAATTTAAAGAATCATTAGTCAATGCTGCAACTGACATTACTGGATATGGATTTATTGGACATCTTAAAGAAATGGTTGAATCATCTAATTTATATAGACAAAGCAATAATCTTGAGCCACTAAAAGTTTTATTAGATTTATTTTCATTTAAAGCTTATCCTGGAGTATTTGATTTAATAAGAAAAGACGTTAAAAGTACTTTCTTTGAATCTAATAAAGAAATTTTTGACAAAATTTATCAAGTAAATAAGCAGAAAAGAATAATTAATTTTTTAAACCAAAATTCATTAGGTCAAGAGACTTTTGACGAGAGAATATCATTACTATTAGATCCTCAAACATGTGGTCCCTTGTTGATTAGTTGCAATCGCAAATATGAAAATGTTCTAAAGGATAAATGGTACAAGGTTGGAGAGGTTGTAAAAATGTAATTAATTTCTATTTAATTTGTCAATTTCCAAATATCTTAATCTTTTGATTTCCTTTCCCATCTCCTTCCCTGGGTTCCATCCTTCTTTTTTTAATGTTTCTCCATCTTTTTTTGATTTTATGAATTTGTAAATAAATAACCACTTAAATAAATTACGCCAGTATGGTCCTCCATCACAAATTAATAATTTGACTGTCTCATCATTAAGGTTTCTGTCCTCAATAAATTCTGTCCAACTTGATGGAGAAAAATGATTGAAATTTTTTTGGTTTGTATTTAATATCTTTTTGAGATTAATATAATCTTCTAATATTTTTATCTCACTATTATTTATCAAAAATCTTTGACATGCTTTTTCTAAATCTTCTGAATCTTTTAATAAGTAAAGCATATGATTTCCCTTTAACTTCTTAATCCAATTTAGTCCTCTTAAAAATCTTTTATCGACTTTAATATTTTCATTTAAGATTGAGATAATTTTCCATTTATGAATTATCGAAATCACATTAGTCAAATTATCGTGTTTGTATATTTCAGCTAGTTCCATCCTTATTCGTATGCCTAGTGCGGGAGGGAAAATCATTTTCTGATGAGTTTCTGCACTTTTCCATGGCCATTGTCTAACTGTTTCTTGAGATTGTTTGAGGGAATTATTTGAAATATTGAAATCTAACCTTGAAGCATATTTTGCACATCTAATTAATCTACTTGGATCATCTGAAATACTATTACTGTGAAGTAAGTTCAATCTTTTACTTTTTATATCAGAAATTCCTCCAAAAAGATCATAGATTTCCCTTCTTGAGACCTCGAAGGCTATTGAATTTATAGTGAAATCTCTCCTCTTAAGATCCTCCTCAATAGTACTTTTATTTACTGTGGGATTTAAGCCTGGAGCAGAATAAATTTCTTTTCTTGCAGAAGCAATATCAATTTTATAGTCATTAATATTTATTTCTACAGTATTGTATAAATTAAATTCCTTGATTAAACATAAATCTACATTTACAATATTTTTTTTTATAAATTTTGCAAGAGAAATAGAGGATCCTTCAATAACAAGATCAATATCTAAAGGTTTAGAAAACGATTTTTTGTGGAATTTACTAATTAACAAATCTCTCAAATAACCGCCAACAAAAGCCACTTTAGTATTGTTATTAGATTCTATGTATTTAGTAATAAGGTTATATAGATTAAATGGAGTTTTGATTAATTCCCCTTGGATGTAATCAGAGATATCGTTCATGAGTTTTAAATTACATAACGAATTGGAGCTAATCTGGGATCTAGAATTTTACTTCCTTTATCACCAAATTTTACGGCTAGAGATATTTTTTCCCCACTCCCAAAAATATGTATAATTTCACCTTTACCAAATTTTGAGTGAATTAGCTTATCTCCAACTATCCAGCTTTTCCCTTTACTTGGCCCTGAATATAATTTTCTTACTGCATTTATTGGTTTGTTAACAAATTCATTTGGATTGTTTCGATCAACTCTTGTTAAACGATCAAGATGCAAATCTCTTCTAATTGAAGCACCACCAGTTTGTGGTAATTCGCCATCCATTAGATCTTCAGGTATTTCCGAAAGAAATATTGAAGGAATTGTTGCTTCACGTATTCCACCCCATAATCTTCTTTCTCTGGCATGACTTAAGAAAACTCTTTCTTTAGCTCTGGTAATACCTACGTAGCATAATCTTCTTTCCTCTTCAAGAAGTGAGGGAGTATCTATTGATCTATGGCTAGGGAAGAGACCTTGTTCTAGCCCAGTGATAAAAACATTTTGAAATTCTAAACCTTTACTATTATGCAGAGTCATGAGAGTTACAGAGTTAGGATTATTTTTCTTCGTATCATTATCAGTTGTTAAGGCTGCTGTAGAAAGAAATCCCTCTACATCTCCACTTTCTGTTTCTTCTTCATATTGAGTAGCTGCATTAATTAGTTCTTGTAAGTTATTTCTTCTATCTTCAGATTCTTCAGTCCCACTAGAGAGTAAGTCACTTAAATAACCACTTTTTTCTAATATAAGTTGTAGTAATTGAGCGGGACCTGAATTTTCTAGGTAACACAGTAGATCATTCATAACTTCAGTAAATTTATTAATTCCTTTTGATGATCGGCCTAATGTTTCTTCAAGACTTTGCTTATCATTAAGAACCTCCCATAATGGGATATTTAACCTATTAGATAGTTCATTAAGTTTTTGAATAGTAGTCTTACCAATCCCTCTTCTAGGAACATTTATGATTCGTAAAAGACTAACGTTATCTGAAGAATTAACCAGAACTTTCAAATATGCTATGGCATCTTTAATTTCTCTTCTATCATAAAAACGTAATCCTCCAAAAATTGTATAAGGAATGCGCCACCTTACAAGAGATTCTTCTAATACTCTCGACTGAGCTCTGGTTCGATATAAAATTGCAAAATTTCTCCAAATTGGGTTTTGATTATAGTTATTGATTGATTTTATTTTATTGGTAATTGCTTCTGCCTCCGAAATTTCATCATCACAGCTGAGTAACGTTAAAAGTTCCCCTTTTTCTTTAGTAGCCTTTAAAACTTTGTCAATTCTTTCAGAGTTGTTTTCAATTAGTGAATTTGCAGCATCAAGGATATTGGCAGATGACCTATAATTTTCTTCTAATTTAATTAAAGATGATTTTGTATCGTCTTTGATTGAAGTTTTGAAATCTTCTTGAAAACCAATTAAAATTCTGAAGTCAGCTGCTCTGAAACTATAAATACTTTGATCAGCATCCCCAACTACAAAAATTGATCGATCTTCCCAATTCAAGAATTTTTTTGGTTCAGTATTCCCAGCCGTAATTAATTTTATAAGTTCATATTGTGTTCTATTTGTATCTTGATATTCGTCAACTAAAATATGTTTAAATCTTTTGTGCCAGTAATCTCTGACTATATCATTTTGCCTCAATAAGAAAACAGGCAAAAGTAGAAGATCATCAAAGTCTAAAGAATTATTTTTTGAGAGCGAAATTCTATATCTCTTGTAGGCTTCTGCAACTGTTTTATCAAAATTATTATCTGCTTTTTCTAAAAGATCATTAGAAGTTAAGCATTGATTTTTAGCATTACTTATTAATCTTTTAATCTTTTTGGGATCATATCTTTTTGGGTCAAGATTCATATCTTGACTAATAATTTCTTTTACTAACGTTTGAGAATCTGTTTCATCGTAAATTGAAAATTGCCTTGTCCATTTTAGGCCTTCTGGATCAGTATATTTTTCAATATCGTATCTCAGAAGTCTTGAAAATAAAGAATGGAAAGTACCAATCCAAAGGTTCTGAAGCTTCTCTTGGTGGACATTTGTTCTTAATTGATTTTGATCAATTTCTTTGAGAGTTGTCCAAGGCTGGCCAAATTGATTAAAAGCTAATTCTTGGGCTAGAAGAACCTCTAATCTTGCTTTCATTTCTTTGGCAGCTTTGTTAGTGAAAGTGACTGCGAGAATGTTATAGGGATCTATAGAGTTACCCTCAATAAGGTTTGCAATTCTGTGAGTAAGAGCCTTAGTTTTTCCGCTGCCTGCACCAGCTACAACTAATAATGGTCCATAAACATGTTTTACTGCTTGAAGTTGTTGATTGTTTAGGGACTTAAAAAGGAAATTGTTGGTTTGAGGCACTTTTGGAAGGGTTTTTCAAAAATCAGACTTTACTATTAGATTCAGATTCCGTTTCTAGATCTTCTAAAGTTTTTTTTAAATTGATAAGCTCATTATTGTTATTAATTATTTCTTCAAATTTATTTTGAGGCATCTTTAATTTCATACTTCTGTCTAGAATTTCTTTTTCCAATCTCTTTTTATATGAGGAAATAAGTTTCTTTGATAATTTTAAATCCTGTTGATCCAAAACTTTATTAAAAATGTAGTTTCATATTAGCGGAAAAAAATTTTTTATTTGAATTATTTCAACTATCACTTTGGAATGAAGTTATTAATTAAGAAGCGTTGCGTTAAGTTTGAAATTGTATTGTTTTTACTAGCTTTGTATTATTCTTAAGATCGGTCTTTAATTTTTACTACAGGAATGTCAGTTTCAAAGAATAATCAACTATTGTCAGCCGATAAGAAATTAAATGATTTAAGCAATATAAAAGAATTTATTAATACTGCAAACTCAAGATTAGATGCAATAACCTCAATAACCAACAATTCACATGCAATCGCAGCAGACGCTGTAACAGCAATGATTTGCGAAAATCAAGATTCACTTAATTCAAAAATATCTTTAAATACAACTAACAAGATGTCCGTTTGTTTAAGAGATGGAGAAATAATCCTAAGAATTGTTGCTTATCTTTTAATTTCTAATGACGAATCAGTTTTAGAAAAAAGTTGTTTGAAGGATCTTAAAAATACTTATCTTGCTCTTGGGGTACCTTTAAGAAATGCAAGAAGGGTTTTTGAATTAATGCGAGATGCAACTATCTCTGATTTGCATTCAACAGTTAATAGTATGCGTGGAAACAAAGGCTTTCTTCCTAAATTAATATCTGAAACAGAGTTTCAATTTGAAAGGATAATTAATCTTTTAAACTAGCTAAATTTCTTATCTCTGAAGTATGGGACGTCTGTATAACTGAGTTATTTTCAAGATTTTTAATAGTAGAAAATCTGGATCTTACATGAGTGGATAAAAAGGAAATTCTTTCTTCGGAAACTGTTGATTTATAAATAGTTTTAATGTGTAAATTATTTTGTTCATCAACAAAATAATTAGATGATGAAATAAAGGATTCTGTATAACCTTTATTTCTTAAAACAATTCCTGAATTTTCATCTTTGGGTAAAAAAATCAGAATATTTTCATCTCCCTCACGGATATCATTATTGTCCCAATCACTAATAGCTTGCCAGTTTATAGAAATGGCTATGCTCTCTAGGTTTAAACTAAATTTATAATTTTTAAAAATTGCAACGACTTTTTTATTTTTTTTGTTGATATGTTTTATATATATTTTACTAGTTGAGTTTTCAAATTCCTGAAAAGCTAAAGTGTGAGTACTTCTTATAGATTTCCACTCTCCTATACTTTTATCAATGAATTGATTAATTATTGTTAGATTCTTCGTCAAGTTTTTCTTCTACGGAATGATTTTCTGCTTTTTGTATCATTCTTACCATTGAATCCACCATTAATCTCTTTGCAGAAGTTACTTTTAATCCAGAAGGAGTAGTTGATATTTGTTCTCCAGGGCGATCATATGAAGTTGGTCTAAATGGAGTCATCTAATAACTTAAAAATTAATCGATTTCTATTCTTGCATGAATCATTATTTATATAGTTATTGTTTGCGAAAATGTCATATCTCTCTTCTTTGATTACAGAGTTATCAACTGTTTTGTTATTTAGGCATTTTATTTTTTGCCAATCCTGAAATAGTCGCTAAAGCAAACATTCCCAATAGAGCAATCCCAAGAAGTAATCCTGCTCCCTGACTAACTCCAGCTCCTACTGCGACAAGTATAGAGTCACTGATTAGAAGACTTATTAATAATGCAGGAGTAAATATTTTCCATCGAGTTCCTCCAATACCAATTGCGTAGCTTAGAAAATCAAAAAGGCCAGTCATTAGAAGACCTGTCATGAGAAAGAAATTTTCTTCTAGCTGGTTTTGATTAAAACTTTCTATCTTTTTCATTGCTTTTGGGCCTACTAAATTACGTACAGGAACCCGACCATAATTTCTTGCAATAAAGAAAGCAGCTTGGCAAAAAACAATATCAGAAAAGATTATTGTCATATAACCTTTTTGAAATCCTAATAATGAACCAGCTAGCAGAGAATAAGCTGAACTTGGAAGAGCGGGCAAAATAATACTTACTCCTCTAAGTATGAATATTCCAAAAGGCGCCCAAATTCCCATACTTTCTATTTTGTTTCTAAGAGGTTCAATCCCATAATTTTGGATTAAGTAAATCAATACAACGAATATTGCTATAAAAAAAACTACTGAGAGAAATTTTTGTATTTTATTCATTATCTTTATAATTAACTTATGGGAAGTAAGTTTTGAATTTAATATTTGATTCTATCTATAATAGAAATACTAATCAATAAAAATTTTTACAAATTTTTAATCTTATATCTACTCTAGATAAAAGATTTTTGTATTTAACAAGTATTCATGGTTGATTCTAAGAATAAAGTTAGTTCAATATTTATTAGAAATAGCATTGGTTTAGTTCTGTCAATAATCGTTCCCATTTGTTTTTTTATAAAACAAGCAAATGCTTTGCCTCATGAATGGGTTGGAGTCCCTAAAAGTGAATATGGCGAACAGTTGTGGGACAGGCAAAGTATTAAAAGGAATGAGGATGGTTCTGTGAGAGTATTGAGTAAATATATTCCCAAAACAAAAAGTGAAATTACTAAGGATATACTTTATACAATGGATATAAATTGTTTTGAAAAATCATTTAGAGACGTTGATGTCTCTATAGATGAAGTAAATAGTAATTTTAATGATTTAGCTGATTGGCAAGATCCAAATGGAGATGAATTGATTTTGGGTGTTATTGGTCAAGTCTGCAGAGTAGAAAACTAACAAATCTTAAATTCTAGAAACAAAATAAAAAGTAAGTTTCTACTTTTTTAGAAAATATAAAACCCCTTCATAGAAGGGGTTTTAAAGGTGCCAGGACCCAGATTTGAACTGGGGACACGGCGATTTTCAGTCGCCTGCTCTACCAACTGAGCTATCCCGGCTCTAACCTATATACTCTAAATTAAGATGTGTAGTTTGTGAAACCCTTTTAATTAAAAATTTTATATCTTCATCAAATATCTAAAAAAAACTTTTATTTTGAGTTCATCGCTAACAAGGCTGTCCCAAATGAAGTAGTTTTTTTACATGAAACTATTGGTATATTGATAATATTTTCTCTTATTTTTCTCCACTGAGGGTTTTTTGAGCCTCCACCAATAGTAATAATTTTTTTTGGAAGTGAACCTGTTAGTTCGCCTAGCTTTTCCCATCCTTTCAATTCGATCTTAGCTAGACCCTCGAATAATGCATGTAAATAAAGTGAGTCGCTTACTGGCCTTGGACAAAGTATCGGCTTTAAATTAGAATCATTAACAGGAAATCTTTCTCCTTTACTATTAAGAGGTAAAAGATTTAAAGAAGTGTTTTTTGATGGATTTATTTGTCGACTGAGTTCTTTTATTTCTAAATCAGAGAAAAACTGAGACAATATACCACAGCCTGCGTTTGATGCTCCTCCACATATCCAATTGCCGTTTACTCTATGGTTTGTAATTCCTTGTTTTTTTATAGGATTATCAATAATTTTCTTAACTACAATAGTTGTTCCTAAAACCGTAAGACCATCTTCTTTGCCTAAACCTGCAGCTATCACACTTGCATTAGAGTCAGTAGTGCCTGAGATTAATATTAAATTCTTATTCAAGTTAAATCTCTCTGCTAAATCAAAATTCACTTGTCCAATAATTTTCCCACTTTTTATTATTTGAGGCAGGCATTTCCCCCATGAAGTATTGAGATAGCTTTTTGGCCATGATTCTTTTTTTAGATCCCAACCAAGTTTTAGATTATTACCTTCTTCTCCATAAGTCCAATCTTTTAAAAACCAACCAGTGATCCAATCAGATTGATGTCGTAAAAGTATATTTGTCCCATATTTATCTATTAGTTTTAATGCTTTAGCAAGACTACTGTATGGAGTTCGCAGATGATCTTCTCCAGAAGTTAATGATTCAAGAAGGATCTTATTTTCATTACATGCTTGGTCATAAGATATTGCTTCTCCTATTGGCTCTCCTCGTAAATTTGATGCCGTTAAGGTTCCTGATGTGCCAGATATAGCCAATTTTTGAAGGTTACTTCTTACCTCAATAGGTAAACACCCTAAGAGTTTTTCACAAGAATTAGTCCAAGAATTTGGATTTTTAAAGCTACATAAATAAGGAACTGAATTTGAATATATCAATTCTTTATGAAAATTTATTATAGATATTCTTGCGCCACTAGTTCCAAAATCTAATCCCCCATAAAAATTATCAGGCATAGAATAAATATTTTTATAAAAATACTTTGGAAGCCTCCGCTAATTGGGCTGCTTTTTCTTCTACCTTTTCCCAAGGGAGATCTAGATCTCTTCTGCCAAAATGTCCATAGGATGCAGTCTTTCTGAAAAATGTACCACCCATTTTTTGAGGTAGATTTCTTAGATCAAATTCTTTTATAATTGCTGCTGGCCTTAAATCAAAGTTCTTATTAATGAGCTCAGTCAAATTAGCTTGTGAAATAACGCCAGTATCAAAAGTTTCAACAAGAATGGAGATCGGTTTTGCAACTCCAATTGCATAACTTAATTGTACTTCTGCCTTTTTTGCTAATTTTGCCTTAACTATACTTTTAGCTACATAACGTGCTGCATAAGCAGCTGATCTATCCACTTTTGTGGGATCTTTACCCGAAAATGCCCCTCCTCCGTGTCTTGCGTAACCGCCATATGTATCTACTATAATTTTTCTTCCAGTAAGTCCGGCATCACCTTGAGGCCCCCCTACGACAAATTTGCCCGTGGGATTTACTAGAAATCTTGTTGTATGAATGTTTGGTTTGATTTCTAAATCTTCAGTAGCAGGAATTACAACATTCTTCCATAAATCTTCTTTTATTCTTTGACGAATTTCTTCTTCATTTGTAATACCATCTATCTCAGGATTATGTTGAGTTGAAATTAAAATGGTATTAATCGATAGTGGTACTCCATTTTTATAATCAATACTTACTTGAGTTTTACCATCAGGGAGTAGATAATTAAGTACGTTTTCGTGCCTTACCTTAGAAAGTTGAATGGCTAATCTATGAGCCAAGCTAATCGGTAAGGGCATTAATTCAGGCGTCTCATCGCATGCATAGCCGAACATTATGCCTTGGTCGCCAGCACCTGTATTATCTTCCAAATCATCGTTAATATCATCTGCTTCGTTTACTCCTTGAGAAATATCTGGTGATTGCTCGTCAAGTGCTACTAAAACTGCACAACTATTTGCGTCAAAACCACCTGCTCTATAGCCCTCATAT